>JASJGV010000057.1:0-9917 GCA_033791325.1 Desulfobacterales bacterium
TTCGATTAGCGTCATCGGGAGCTTCAAACCTTGTTGTTTGGCATGTTTCAGACTGACCCAGAGAGTGTAGCCAGAGGCAAGGCCTGCAGGGACCTGACCGGGATCTTCACCTTTGAGTATCCGGGCGGCCTTTTTACCTGCTGTGTACCCGATCATGAAGTAGTCGAGCCCATAGGCGGCAACAGCACCTCTGGCGGTGCTGTCACGATCGCCTGCAAAGAGAGGAATGTCGTTGTCATTGCAAACCTTGGTAATGGATTCAAAGGCTGAAACCGCTGTATTGTCCGATGTGATATGGATGGCATCAACACGTCCTACCAGGCTTTGCGCGGCCTGTAATACCTCTGAGCTGTTGGATATATGGGCTTCCACCAGTTTCCCGCCCATTTTCTCCACCGCAGATTTCATTTCCTGGATATGAAACGTCACATTGACATCGCCGGGGTTGTAGATGGTTCCCCACCGTTTGGCATAGGGCACCAGATCCTGGTACATTCTGCACTGCAGATCAATGGGCCATCGGTCACTGACGCCCGTCACATGCGTCCCCGTGGGACCGAGCTTTGGTACGATGCCGGTGGCGACGGGATCTGTTACAGATGAAAAAACGATCGGGATGGTTTTTGATACTTTCACCGAAGCCTGGGCATTGGGGGTGCTGATGGCGTGTATCAGTTGGACTCTGTCATCTTCAAATTTCCTTGCAATGATGGCACAGTTCGGTTGTTCGCCCTGGGCATTCTGGCGATCAATTTTCAGGTTTTCTCCCTCGATGAAGCCTTCCTCTTCCAGGGCCATTTTGAAACCCTTGGAATCGTTATCCAGGGCGGGATGGGAAACGATCTGTGCTTCCCCGATACGAAACATTTCAGCTGATACGGCCAGCGGCAATACCAGACTGACGGATAGGAGAATGACCCATAAGCATGCGATTCTTTTCATCTGTCTACCTCCCTCTAAATTGGGTTCAGGTTAGAGTGCTCAACAATTTGAAATGTCTTTTACTTAATCGCTTGTTCTATAATGTTATTTGCCGATTGTCTTGACAATTTCTCTGATAAAAGCAGCATTGGTCCCGCAGCAACCTCCCACCATGTCAGCGCCTTCATCGATGATCAATTTGATGTCAGCGACAAACTCCGAGGGTGTCTGTTCATAAATGGTGATATCGTCTTTAGGGATCGGTTTTCCGGCGTTGGGTTGAATCAAAATTGGCTTGGATGTGGCTTTGCGCAGTTCACGCGTGAGGTCAATGATGTCGCTGCTGCCGAGTGTACAATTACAGGCCACGGCATCCGCACCGTTCTCTGCTAATGTTGCCGCACATTGTTCAATGGTTTCACCCATCATGGTGAAGAAACCACTGGGTGTTTTGTTGTAGGTAATACCGGCAATGACAGGGATTTTGCCGGCACGTTTTGCACTTTTGAGTGCGGCGGTTGCTTCATCGAGAGAAAACATCGTTTCGATGCTGATGATGTCTACACCACCCTTGATAAGCACTGAGGCCTGGAGATAAAAAGCTTCTTCCAGTTCTTCAATAGTGGTGTTCCCCACGGGTTTGAGCATCATTCCGGTCGGTCCCAGGTCGCCCGCCACAAAGGCATTCGTCGGGCAGACACGTTTTGCAAGCTGGACGGCCGCCATGTTGACGGCTTCCATTTGATGGGCATGTCCCTTGACGTCGAGTTTGGGGGGTGAACCACCAAATGTATTGGTGTGGACCACGTCGGCACCGGCATCGAAATATTGCTGGTAAACATCCATGATAACATCAGGCTTGTCGAGATTCCACAATTCCGGAACACCACCGGGCGGTAGGCCTGCCTCCAACAGCATGGTACCCATGGCACCGTCAAAAAAAACGATCCGGTTCTTCACCAGATTTAGAAACGCATTTGAGTCCATTCATATTCTCCTGGATCATTAGATCGTGTAGCGATTTTATTGTTTTCTAAGTTAAGCGATTGTCGAGGTTGCCGTAGCTACAAGGAAGATGCTGTTCCGCTATAGTGAACTATGCGGTATGGCATCTGACGCCGTAGATGCGGTAAGATCGGCAATCGCTCAACTTAGGTGTTACTTAACCGTGACTACCGGACAAAGTGCCTTTAGGATAACATATTGAGCGGTCGATCCAAATACGATTTTTTCTACTTTGGAGCGACGTTTGATGCCGATGATGATTTCATCAATTTTCTGCTCTTCGGCAAAGTGAAGGAGGTCTTCTCCCGCGGAAAGACCCCGGATCAGAAGATGGGTTTCACATGGAATACCATCACCCATCACAATATTTTTTTCATATTCAAGATCCAGTTCTGCCTTTTCGATATTGGATCTATCCGATTCAGTGCCTTTCACCATCGATGTGACGATGGCAACTGACGCCCCAAAGGCCTGTGCATGCTCAGTGGCCAGACGAACTGCTTCCTTGGATGAATTGGAACCGTCAAAACAAACCATAATTTTCATTTTTTTCTCCTTGAACATTTGTTTGTTTGTTTTTTTAATATATCAAGAAACTTTTTCCATAAGAGCGACACGGTCGCGTTTCAATAAATCGTACAGGACTTTTGAAGAACCTCACAGCATGCGAAGCACTGCCGAATGGCAGAACCTACGGGGAATACACTCGCTGTTTCGGTTCAAGTATCGTCCCCTGCATTAGCACAGATCTGAAAACTTTTCCATATGTTGTACATATCTTTAAGATAGATGCTCTTTTTCTGTCAAATATAATGCGGTTGCATTTATCTGTAAGGCTGTTAACTTGCGATTGATATTACCATGAGTTGAGGAGGAATACCCGTGATACACAGATACTTTTTTCCACTATCCATAGGGTTCATACTGTTTTGTACGGGATGTTTTGTTTTTGGTAACAATAAGGAGTACCATCCATTTGACCCAGCCGATCTCGAATCGATTCAGCCCGGTATTACAACGGCTACAGATATTTCCGGACTGTTCGGCGCACCCACGAATACAATTGAATTGTCTAATGGAAATGCTTATATCTATCATCGCTCCGTATCCAAGGCAACATTGATATGGCTTATATTCATCAGCTTTGCAAACTATGACACCCAGGTCGATCAGATTGTCTTTTTCTTCGACAAGGAAGATCTTTTGACGCACTATGGTGCGAGTATAAATACAGATAAGGCTGAATATGGGTTGCCATTTTAATAGCCGTTTCGCAATGATTGTCTTAGCCGGAAGCATTCTATTAAGCCTTTCAGGGTGCCTTTCCTACCAGTACGAACGCAGGGTTAGGGGCATTGAGATTGAAGATCCAGGTGATGCCTACACTTTAGGTAACACAAGCATCAGCGATGTATTGTCAAGCCTGGGTGCACCCGATGAGGTCTACTCCTTCGACAACACGGACCTGCTTGTCTACCAACGTTCCCTTTTTCAGGAGAGCGGTCTTTCTCTGGGGATTCCGGTGCTCAAGATGGCAACAGCCTGGAGTGTTGATATCTCAGCAACAGGTGCGTTGACACGTTACGACACCTTGACCTTTTGGTTCGACTCCCAGGGCGTGCTACAAGATATCGTTTTTGAAAAAGCATCTGACAGGCCTTATCTCAAAACGCTTTTCTCTCAGTAAAAGCTGGCTGCGATAAAACCAAATCAGATAGGTGCCGGATGAAATATTTAAAACAAATCATATCTCAGGTGAAGAAACGATTTGAAAAAACCAGCATCGAGGAACCATTTGTCACACTGATACAGGTGGCTCAAGAATCACCGGACTCTTACATGGTTGCGTAAACTTTTTGACGGTGTTTTGCCGCTGATTGCAGAACACCGACTTTGGCGTCAACGTAATCATAGACCCTGGCACTTTTTTTATTATCTGCTGGCCTGAGAACTCTTCCCAGATATTGAAGCACTCTTCCACTGAAACGGATGGGTGTCGCCAGGAAAAGGGTCGTCAGATTGGGGCAGTCAAAGCCTTCCCCCACCAACTGACCGGTGGCAATGACTACCGGGACGGCGTCGGTTTTGAGGCGATGTAGAACTTTTTTCCGTTGTTCGGTCGACAAATCACCGGTCAATAGATCGGCGTTTATACGATGTTTATACCGCAGGAGGGCCAGCAATGTCTCACAATGTCTCTTTCTGTCCGAAAGTACCAGGCAGATGCCTTTGCTCTTTTGAATTTCTTTGACCACGTCCGATGCTATGAGATGGTTTCGCTCATCGTTCATGGTCAATTCCAGTAACATCTTGCTGTAACTATTTACAGGGTCATGGTATGGTTCGAAATCGGTTTCGCGTAGGATAATTTCAGCTTCGAGGATATGCCCTTCGGCGATCAGGTGAGATTTATCTACGGAATGGTGCACGTCACCCAGATGCCAGAATATCAAATTTGAAAGATTGTCCCTGCGAAAAGGGGTAGCCGACAGACCGAGCATATATTTTGTGTCAAATTCCGTCACGGCATCCGTGAAAGTCCGGCTTGGTGTCCGATGGCATTCATCGACGATGATGTGCCCTACTCTCTTTGCTACAACATCTGCACAACGATAAAGCGATTGGACAAGTGCGACGGTAATCGCATTCCCAATCTGTTTCTTTCCAGATCCAATCAATCCGATTTGTGATTCTGGGATTTGTAAGAAACGAGTAATCTGCTCAATCCACTGGTAGGCCAGATCTTTTGTGTGAACGACCACCAAAGCAGGTTGCTGTCTGTGAGCGATAATAAAGAGGCCCATGACAGTTTTGCCGCTGCCGGTGGGGGAATTCAAAGTCCCGAAATCTTTTGCGAGCATTTTGTCGACAGCCTTTTGTTGAAAAGATTTCAATCCACCCTGGAATGAAAAATTCGCTGACTGCAGTGTCTGTCTAAGGTCCTTTATCTGGTATGGAATGTTGTAATGCCGACACATCATGATCAGCTGCCGCAGATATCCCCTGGGAACCCACAGGGTGTCTTTATAACGGTGAAAAAAGCGAAGCTGCTTAGGAACGTTCCGGTTCCACCTTCCCATTCTGGCATTTTCAAGCCATTTGGGATTGGGAATGGTCAGTTTGCGGATAAGTTCAACTTTGAGTGCTTGGGGGATATCGGAAAGCTTCAGGTCTTTTGACAGGGTGATTTTCAATGTGACATCAACCATCGCACGACGGGGATTACCAGTATGGCAAGCAGTATCAACAATCCGGGTGCCGAAATATAGGCCGTATACCAGGGCTTGCCTGTTGCGTTGGCGCGTTTGAGTTCAGCCAGGAACCAGTTGCCGAGCAGGATGGCGGCTATCAGGATGGGGATAATTTTGATTAAATTTACAATCTTTTCCATGTAAAACCATAAACGTTAAAAAAACAGCGCAAACAGCTCTGCCTTCAAAAAGGGCTGCCACAGGGCACCGTTGCCGTGTTCAAGCCCTGCCGATGGTGTTGTTTTTGATGAAATGTCTGAGTTGGGCCTTCTGGGAGCCTGTCAAACCTGCAAACTGCACGGTCTGGCGTTTGATTTTTCGGTAGGGATAAAGGACTTCGCCGACTGCAAAATCAGAAACCATCTTAAAGGGTATGCGATCAAGTTTTAGCTTCTGGTCACTCATTACTTTTAGTTCATAGGACCTTTTTCCGAGGAGATAACCGGTATCTTCATAATCAAAGGCCAGTCCTCCCATACTGATATTCTGGACCTGGTTCCTACTGGCCGAGTTTTCCATCATGACAAAAACGCCATTCCGTGCGTAAAAACGTGCCCGCTTACGGAATCGAAATGTGAAAAGCCTTTTTATAAATCGGAGAATCATTGTTTCACCGTGTCGTAAGGCACCTTCTCGGTGGAAACCACAGCAGGATACCTTGCGTCCAGACAGGTTATTTTTCAAACATTCGAAACATATTTTACAAAGAAATACAGTTCTTGTCAAGTATTAGAGCGATCCGGGTCAGATAGAATTCTTTCTCAAAAGTTTTAACGATCAATTCAGGTAAATTTAGAAGCCATCTTAAAAATGAGATAGCGGCAATTTTTCCACTCA
Organism: Desulfobacterales bacterium; assembly: GCA_033791325.1. Classification (GTDB taxonomy): domain Bacteria; phylum Desulfobacterota; class Desulfobacteria; order Desulfobacterales; family B30-G6; genus B30-G6. The sequence goes on from JASJGV010000057.1 coordinate 6,015, forward strand.
GGGATGGTTGAAACCCCTCGCCTTTAGGCGAAAAAAAGGTTATACCGCTTGTCATAATAATGTTCCGAAAACAGGATCGCGGCATAAGGGTTTGTAGCAGAAAAACGGTCCTCAATCGGAACGTTTTTCTGACAACCCCTATATCACTGTTGCTGTACGACATGACATTCTGGCCGTAGAGCCGGAATGCAGGTGTTTGACTTTAATCGCCGCAAACGACTGTTTAAGGAGGAACTGCAAAATGGCTAAAGACCCCGGGTTAGGCTACAAAGTTGTTGCAACCATTACATGCTCAAAAGGAACGTGTGATGCCGGTCACAAGGAGAATGACTCCTTTGAGATCAGTTGTCATAACCCTGCGGGTTTATGCGGGTGGTTTTATCATGATATTTTCCCGAGCCTGCAGACATTTCAATTCGGCGGGTCATTGCCGTGGTGGGATGGTGATACGATCAGTCTGCAATGTCCGGACAGCCACAATCTCGTTACCATTAAACTTGAAAGATCCAAACGATAATTCGCCATTGGGGGGCCTATTGGGACAATGGCGTCAAACCTTTCGTGGCCGGTTTTCGGAAGGAAGCTTATGGCCGCCCTTTCAAACCAAAGTCGAGCCGATACGCCTTATCACTGCGACGCAGCACAATGTCGTCAGGATTGATGTGGCTGATTTGATACCCCTCGATGCTGTCGCCTTCCCGCAGAACCTGATTGCTGATGACCACCAGTCGTTCTTGGGGGGTTTCTCCCCATGAAATGGCCTGAATTTTAAAACCGCCACCTTCGAGTCGATCCATCGGCAATGGTTTCTTTTCCTGGACATGCTCTTCTTCTGGCAAATCGTCTGTTGAATTTGGCTTGTTTTTTTCTTTGGTTAATGGCTGTGGCACCGATTCTGGTAAGGTCTTCTGCATTACCGGTTTATCTTCCTGCGCTTTTATTGTTTCAACAACCTGTCTCTCTTCGGTCTTGACCTCACCCGTATCGTTTTTGTCTTCCGGCGATCCCGGTTTTGCTATTGTTTTACCGCCAAAGAGGATTGCTTCCGGTTTACTTGTGTTTGCTTTTGATTCGGAATCCCTGGATATGGATGCCAATGATGTTTTCTGTTCATCTACAGCTATCCCAGGTTTTGGCGTTTCCTGTACCTCGGGTTTTGCTGCCGGAGAAGCCTTTTCAATGAAGGGTTCGGGTGCTTTTTCTGGACGCCACTGATAATAAGTTGCAAAACCGATGGCACCGATACACACGCAGACAATCCCGAAAATCCCGATGGCTCTCTTAGGGATAAATCCTCTTTTGCTGCCCCTTATAAGTGCCGGCGGATAATCCTGACGGGATTTTTCCTTCTCCAGCTTTTTTAAAGAATCAAGAATCGAACTCAAATTTTATCACCCCATATTGCTTTGTAAAAACCCTGTGCTTCACTTGCTTTCCAATTAGGTAAAAAATCGGGGACATGAAGTTTTCTGTTTATATTTTCTCCTGCTCAATATTCCGTATAAGGCGGAAGCGCAAATCAAAGCCACTCGATTCACGGGATGTCATTTAATAAACGTTCGGGAGTGACAAGCCGTGGCGCTGAGAAATCCTCTTTTTCGTTATAAAGCACAATCTTGGTCAAAGGCCCCACAAAACCGTCCGCATCGATGCCGTGTTTAAACTGGAGATCCTTGATTATCACCTGTGTCAGCGTGTCAAATTCCGGTGTCAAGGCAACCTCCTCGTATCCGATATCACGCAGCATCATCTTCAGCATGATAACGGAACCCTTGGGACTACTTAATGGCAGGACGCCTTCAAATCCCATATAATTTTTCCACACAATAAAGGCGGTTCCCTTGAACTGGGCAACCAGAACATTGTAAGGAACGGTAACAGACGTCTCCAACCCCTGAACGCGGAAAAACGCCTGGTTCTCATGAATTTTTTCCAGCGTCAGGTACAGCGGAGTTTTCAACACCGTGCTCTCAAATTTAAAAATGGCCGGAAGATTTAGCTTCAGGATCAAATCCGGATTGCCGTCGACCATCTGAATTTCCAGGCCATTTTGTCTTGTGACCAGATTAAAGAATGTGTTGTCGTCCTGGAGGCTTTCAAGGTAAGGCTGGATATGATTCTCGACTTTCCACAGGGACAGCAGCTCTTTCATGGCATTGTATCGCGTTGCAACAGGATTTGCCTGTTCAAGAAATGCTCCCAGCGCTACCGTCTTTACTGCCTCGGGACGCACTGGTTCCGCAAATGTGGTTTCCACTTTCTCAGGAACTGCCGGGTAATAGACCACAGCAGGAGTATCCTTGATCCCTGAAGCAGGGTCGGGCAATTTGGCCGATGGAACCAACTCGGTCTTGTGCTGAACCATCCCCGGTAATAACAAAACACATAGAACAGCCACTACAGCAATTATTAACAACGCGGTGGTACGATTTTTCAAGGGAAACCGTTTCCGGCGGTCACCACGGCTCGATAATTCACGAATCGCCATACGTACGATGTTGCCGGATACCTTTTTACGGTTTCTACTGTAGGCAATTAAAAGCGATCGGTCACAAATAATATTGATTAAGCGTGGAATGCCGCCGGCATACCTGTATATATCCTTTAAAGCGTTTTTTGAGAATAACTTCCCTGGTTTTGTAAGAGCGATTTGTAATCGGTGTTCAATATAAGCAGAGGTCTCCTTAAAGGTGAGTGGCGCCAGGTAACAGCTAAGGGTTATCCGTTGACCCAACTGCCTGAGTTCATGAGAGTCCAGCATGTCTCCCAACTCGGGTTGCCCCACCAGAATGATTTGAAGAAGCTTGCTTTGTGTGGTTTCAAGGTTGGATAAAAGTCGTAGCTGCTCCAGAACGTCGACACTCAGGTTCTGAGCCTCGTCAATGATTAATATTACATTTTTATCAGACGCTTTCATCTGTATGAGAAAGACATTCAGATCATCGATCAGGTCTTTGGTATTATTTGCTGAAGAAGCGATACCGAGCTCATCATTAATCGTTTTGAGCAACTGAACTTCGTCCAGTCGGGGATTAAAAATATAGGCAGCTTCCGTATCATCCTGCAAGCGATCCAGAAAAACCCTGCACAGCGTCGTTTTACCAGTACCGACTTCTCCGGTGATTTCCACAAACCCATCCCCATGACCTAAAGCGTATTTCAAGTGCGCCAGGGCTTCCTCGTGGCTCTTGCTTAGGAACAGATAGGTCGGATCCGGAAGCAGCTTAAAAGGGCGCTCTTTGAAGCCGAAATAATTGCTGTACATGGTATCTCTCCTCAAAACCGAATGGCTGATCTGACCTTTTTCGACAGTCTCTAAGAAACTTGCCGCTATCATTCTTCAAAGAATTATTCTGATGTGATCTGGATGCTTGGAGCCTACCACAGGGGTAGACGATATTGCAAGTTTTGACGTGTTGCGTTTCCAATCGAGTGTCGGGAGTTTTTACAGAACAAATATCTGCAGGACTGCATCTACGGCAGGTTTTATATAAGCTCTTTTTCGCGTTCAAGATACAGACTCTTGAAACCCATTGAATCATATAATCTATCGGCGGTTTGATTGTCGGAATGATTGTTTTCCTCAAAATCACAGATCAACATATCTGAATACCTTTCATTCTGTCTGCTTTGAACCGAAATAGCGAGCGCATTTCCCGTAGGTTCTGCCGTTCGGCAGTGCCTCGCATGCTGCGAGGTTCTTCAATTGACGATGCCTTGCCATTTCCAGAAGCCATTCTCTTTAACGATATGCAGGTCATCAGGTAAACAGAGGTCACCCAGTGCGCTGCCCTCGATATAACCTTGCACCTGGTAAGCCGCACCATTTCGTTGTACGCCAGTTACATGCAGGTCTCCCCCGGAACGTCCTTTCAGAAAAGGTTGCAGGCGTTCGGCAAACAG
>JASJGV010000058.1:0-3703 GCA_033791325.1 Desulfobacterales bacterium
CCCCTGATCATTATGTGATGCAAAACACCAGGTGCATCAAGCCGTGCTAGTCTGGGCATTTTCCTTGTTTATCTTAACCGTTATCCTTTGTCAACTTAGAATCTTAAGGGCGTCCCGCCTCCCCATCAGTTAACCCTAACGTTGCAAAAGTCGGAGGGCTTCAGAACCAAGGCGTCTAAGGGTGGAGGCGTAGTTTTTTACTTCGAACCCTTAGCAACGCAGGAGCTGAAGTTCTCCGACTTTCCCGCAGGGTAAACAACATGGCAAAATAGACGCCATCCTTAGAATTCACCTGGGGGAATATCCAGAAAATGGCGATATCGCAACGGTATTGTATATAATAACAACTCATTATCTATACTTTGCCATGTTGTTTATGCAACTATGGGGTAAAATAGGGTTGAGGGTTCAAGGGGATAGGCTATAGACTGCAGCTTTTTAGGCTGTAGACTATTAGGTGCGAAACGCATATGGCTAAATGCAAACCAAACACAAAAGACTAAACACCAAACCCAATAATAGGAAAACGTATGCCCTCTAAGCCACAAAATAAATTCCCTTTTGACCCGGACAAGACCATTTTTCTCATCGACGGCAGTGGCTATATCTACCGTGCCTTTCACGCCATCCGCGGCCTCACAAATTCAAAAGGCTTTCCCACCAATGCGGTTTTTGGATTTACCCGGATGCTCATGAAACTTTTAGAAGAAAAAATCTCGGACAGAATGGTCATGTTTTTCGACAGCAAAGGGCCTACTTTCAGACACGATATGTATGCCGCCTACAAGGCCAATCGTCCACCCATGCCGGAAGAGCTGTCCGTTCAGATCCCCTACATTCACCAGGTTACCCAGGCATTCAATATCCCGACTTTCGCGTTGCAGGGCTACGAAGCAGATGACCTGATCGGCACCACAGCCAAGAAGGCCGAGGAAGAAGGATATTTCATCGTCGTCGTAACAGGTGACAAGGATTTAAAACAACTCATTTCTGATAGTACAATTGTATTGGACCCCATGAAGGATGCTATTGTGGCCCTGCAGGATATCGTAGCGACCGGGATCACGCCCCCCCAGATAATAGATGTTATGGGATTATCGGGAGATACCGCCGACAATATACCAGGGGTGCCGGGTATTGGCCCCAAAACAGCCCTTTCCCTGATCCAGACATTCGGGAATATGGAGCGCTTATATGAGCAGGTAGACACCATCACCAAGAAAAAGCAGCATGACAATCTAGTCCAGTTCAAAGACCAGGCAATGTTAAGCAAACAACTGGTCGAACTGAACACCCAAGCCCCGATCCGTTTTAAGGTCTCAGATCTCAAGGTGGGTGACCCTGACAGCTCGGCACTTTTTGATCTTTTCAAGGAACTTGAATTCACACAACTGCAACGACTTTTCCCTAAAAAAACCGATCTCAGTAAAAAACAATACCACACCATCCAGGATATCGATTCACTGGCGGCATTGATTACACGACTCAAAACAGCCCGACTTATTTCGGTGGATACGGAAACGACCTCTACAAACCCGATGTTGGCGCAGATTGTCGGCATCTCTTTTTCTATCCAGCAGGATGAAGCCTTCTACATCCCCTGTACGCATCGCTATCTGGGTGTTCCCAATCAGATAGCGCTTGCAAAAACCCTGGAGCTGTTGAGGCCTGTCCTCGAAGACCCAACGATCCCCAAGGTAGGCCAGAATATTAAGTACGATTGGATTGTATTCGAAAGACACGGAATCAGGCTAAACGGTATCGCCTTTGATACCATGCTTGCATCCTATCTCATCAACCCCTCAAAACGTGCCCATAATCTGGATCAGATTGCACTCGACTTTCTCGACCACAAAACGATCACCTATGAAGATCTCACCGGTAAGAAAGGAAAAAATGCCGCCACATTCGACACGGTGCCCATCGACAAAGCCTCTACCTATGCCTGCGAAGATGCCGATATAACGCTCATGGCCAGTCAAATTCTGAGTGAAAAAATGGAAACACTCAGTTTATCAAAGCTCTTTCAGGAAGTCGAGATGCCCCTGGTACCTGTTTTGAAGGATATGGAAGTGAAAGGGATCACCGTAGACAAAGATAAACTTCACGCGTTATCGAACTCTTTTGAGAGCCAACTCAAAACCATTGAAAAGTCCATCTACGACATCGCTGAGGAATCCTTCAATATCAACTCTACGCAGCAGCTGGGAAAAATTCTATTTGAAAAACTCGGTCTTCCTGTCCAAAAGAAAACCCGTAAAAAAACCGGATATTCGACAGATGTCGAAGTTCTCACCACCCTTGCCAACCAGCATGAACTGCCAAAACTGGTATTGCGTCACCGCAGCCTGTCTAAGCTTAAATCCACCTACACTGACGCGCTGATCGAACTCATCCACCCGGAGACCGGTCGCATCCACACATCCTACAATCAGACTGTCACTGCAACCGGGCGACTCAGCAGCTCCGATCCAAACCTCCAGAACATCCCCATCAGAACCGAAGAGGGCAAGGAAATTCGAAAAGCCTTTATCCCAAAACCCGGCTGGAAAATGATATCAGCGGATTATTCCCAGATAGAACTTCGTATCCTGGCGCACTATTCTGAAGACAAAATCCTGAGCAAAGCCTTTGAGGAAGGAGAGGATATCCACACCCGCACAGCTTCGGAGGTTTTTCAGGTTTTCCCATCTTTTATCACGGAGGATTTACGCAGGCAGGCCAAGATCATCAACTTCGGCATCATATACGGCATGAGCCCCTTTGGGCTGGCAAAAGCGCTCAACATCAGCCAGAAGATGGCCAAAGCCTATATCGATAATTATTTTGGAAGATACAAGGGCGTCAAGGCCTTCATCCAACAGGTCATCGAGGATACCAGGGAATCAGGACAAAGCACCACACTCCTAGGCAGAATTCGTCTGCTTCCGGAAATCAACAGCAAGAATAGGACAGAACGTCAGTTTGCAGAGCGAACCGCCATTAACACACCCATCCAGGGTACCGCCGCCGACCTGATAAAGATCGCCATGATTATTGTGGATAAAGAACTGAAGTCCCGAAAAATGGAAACCGCCATGCTCCTTTCAGTTCACGACGAAATGGTCTTCGAAGTTCCCCCCCAAGAAGTCGATGCCGCATCCGCAATGATAAAAGATAAAATGGAATCGGTATGGGATTTGAATGTGCCTTTGAAGGTGAATATTGAGGTAGGCCACAACTGGGCCGCCGCCCATTGACCCAGGCATTTTGAAGCGATCTTGCCACATCCACTTTGTTGCGGGACATTCGCGGTAGCAAACTACAGCTTCATGTCCCGACGCCGCGCGGCTGCAGCAACCTCGCTTAAAAATGTCTGGATCAATTTGAAACCACTTTTACTGGGTGTAACACTAAGCCTCGCCTGACAAGGCGAATTTCAATTCCTTATAACCGATTTCATGGTCCGACGCAGGGCGGTTACATCAACTTCACTTCAAAATGCCCGGATCATAGGCTATAAAAGTGGTCATAAAGCCTTCAATCGAGTTCAAGGTCAAGGCGGATCGATGTGTTCAGCCGCAGGAATACTTTAGTATTTCGAGGATTGGGCACATCGATCCAACGCCGAGATTGGACTCGAGGGGAGACTTTATGACCACTTTTAGTCTTCGTCTGAAAGTAGCCCCAACGCCGTCTCCTTTATGGTCAGGTGCACGCTCCT
>JASJGV010000059.1:0-2696 GCA_033791325.1 Desulfobacterales bacterium
AAATAGATGCTGACATGATCGTCATGGGAAGCCAGGGACACTCGGGAGAAATGAAAAATATCTTTTTCGGGGGCACTACTGAAAGGGTATTGAGGTTTATCAGACGGCCTGTGCTTTGCGTCCCTCCGGAAGAAAATCACGAACAGGAGTAAGAAATATTGCATGGGTATGAATAAAGAATTGGGGCATATATCAGGTGGCTTGATCCAGAATAAATGGTCTCAGAGCATTCTAACTCATAGGGAATTTGACATATAATAAAGGAGGTATTTTTCATGACCGATATATCATTTTCAGATATTGCTATTGTTTCTTGTGGTACCTTGAATCTGGAACTTAATCATCTGAAAAAGGAAGGCTTTCTTGACGCGCAAAAAATCTATTACACCAAACCCGGGCTCCACCAGGACTGCCATGATCTGGAACGTCAACTCATCCAGCGGATAAATATGGCAAAGGAAAAAGCGGATAAAATCATTGTGGTCTATGGGGGCAAATTTTGTTATGTTAATGTAGATATACCCACACGCACCATGCAGAAAATTATCGAAGAACATGGACCACGTGTCGGGAGAGTCCAGGCCACGCACTGTATGGACATGATAGCCAGTGAAGCGGAACGCGAACAGATTGTCCAGGAAATCGTAGGTGAGGAAAAGGTCTGGTGGATGACACCTGGGTGGATAGAATATCGGCACCAGGTGTTTGAAGGATGGGATAAAGGCATTGCCAACGAAAACTTCCCAAAACACACAGGAGGGGCTATAGTCCTTGACACCATTGGATACGTTGACAAATATATGGCTGAAAAACCGGAAGAATTCCTTGAATACTCTGACTGGATGGGAATTCCCATTCAGGGGTATCCGGTCAGTCTGGATCGATTTAAATCCCTGCTTTTAGAACAGGCAAACAAATTACATTCACCAACAGCTACGTAGTTCGCGGAAATGAAAAAAAAGAAACCGCTCAACGCCACACTGTTTTTGGACAAGCCATCCCCTGACCGTTTTGAGGCGGTGATTCATAGCATAAGCGATGGCGTCTTTACCGTTGATTCGAAATGGCGCATCACCTGCTTTAACCGTGCTGCAGAAGACATCACCGGTGTATCGAGGTCGGACGCCCTGGGGCGCCGCTGTTATGAAATTCTTAGATCAAACATCTGTAAAGATGCTTGTGCCATACAGTATACAATAGAGACGGGCAGGCCCGTCGTAAACTTGACAGTGTACCTCACCAATAGAGAGGGAACACAGATTCCGGTAAGCGTTTCGACAGCACTTTTCAAAAACAAAGAAGGCAAATTAATCGGTGGTGTTGAGAGTTTCAGAGATCTGAGACACGTTGAAGAGCTGCGCAAAGAAATAGAGAAGACGTATACTTTTGAAGATATTATCAGTAAAAATGGCAAAATCAAGCATATCCTGGACATCCTACCTACCATAGCCATAAATGAGAGCAGCGTTTTGATAACCGGTGAAAGTGGAACGGGCAAAGAACTTTTCGCACGAGCCATTCACAATCTCAGCGGACGTGGAAAAAGGCCGTTTGTCGCCATTAACTGCGGTGGGTTTCCGGAAACGCTTATCGAGTCGGAGCTTTTTGGTTACGAGGCAGGCGCCTTCACCGGTGCCACCAAGTCCAAGCCGGGTCGTTTTGCCTAGGCCGAAGGGGGGACATTGTTCCTTGACGAGATTGGGGACCTCCCGCCTCTGTTGCAGGTGAAGCTTCTCCGCGTACTTCAGGAGAAAATCTACGAACCCCTGGGAGGTGTTCACTCAGTGAAGGCCAATGTTCGAATTGTCGCTGCCACAAACCGTAACATCGAGGCAATGGTGGCTGAAGAGACCTTCCGGCAAGATCTTTATTACAGGATTAATGTAATCAAGCTGGAAATCCCACCCCTACGCGAACGGATGGAAGATGTGCCTTTACTTGTGAATCATTTTATCGGGCGTTTCTCAACCCTTCACGATAAAGATATCAGCGGTATTGCCCCTGAGGCCTTAGACATCTTACTAAGCTATGATTATCCCGGAAATGTGAGGGAGTTGGAGAACATCATTGAACATGGCAGTGTCCTGTGCCCTGGTAATTTGATCCGAGTGAAGCATTTACCTGAATCGCTGCGACCCCAAATAGAAAACATAGAGACCGCATCCAGCCTGGCTGAGGTGGAAAGGCAATTTATCATATCAATTCTCACAAAGAATAAATGGAATCGTCTTGCCGCGGCCAAAGAATTGAAAATCCATAAAACTACACTGTTCCGCAAGATAAAAAAACTCCGTATTTACCCGCCTGATTAAGATGTCCATTCCAATAAAAAAAGTAGAGTAGCATTATTGCAATCGCAGCCCATTATTAGAGTAGCGCTTTCGCACCCAGCCATTTGGTTTATCTTCCTTTGCTTTTATTCCCAAAGCTCATAAAATATTGATATGCTTGTCGGTTTTGTCTTTCTGGCCATTTTGTATTTTCTGGCATGAAATATGCTGAATTAATATTACAAAGGTCCACATAGAGGCAAAATTTAATATTAACATTTAAGTATGAAAGGAGATTACCATGGCAGAAGAAACTTATGATGACGAAAGAGAAGAGATGACCACCGATACCCACAAACCTGCCCGTCCACTGAAATATTTCAAGGACAAGGATGGATACGGCTGGCTCTGCGACAAGGGTATTGA
>JASJGV010000060.1:0-5718 GCA_033791325.1 Desulfobacterales bacterium
CCTGATAAAGGAGGCAACATGCCACTGATTAGCTTTGGAAGTATATTAAGTTTCGCAGAGGAGCTGGAAAAAAAGGATGAGGCGTTCTATGCTGCCGCTGCCGCAAATCCTGCCTTTGCCGAACACAAGGATCTTTTTGATCAATTTTTAATAGATACCCGCAAAAATATCAAGAACGTGCAGCGTACCCGCCGTGAGAATGTAACCGAAATGATCTTGGAGCCTGTAAAAGATTTTACCCGCACACCCTTTTGTGAAGAAATTGATCCCGCAGAGTCCAAAACTATCGCGGAAATTATTGACGCAGCGAGATGTCTTGAAAAAAGGACCGAGAGATACTACACTGAGGCTTCTGTAAAGATTAAAGCACTGTCCGAGGTTTCCCGTGCTTTAAAAACCATCGGAAAAAAACATACCAAACATTTGGAAAAACTGGACACCCTATAAAGGAGGGAGAGAGCAATGAGTGAGATAGAGACCAGGGTAAAAGAAATGGCCGCCCACACCTTTGGGACATGGAATTGGCAAAAAAACTGGCAATCTCCCCTGCTGATCAAAGATGCCGAAGGCGTCTATTTTTATGACAGCAACGACAAACGCTACCTGGACTTCTCTTCACAGCTCATGTGTTCGAACCTAGGTCATAAGAATAAGGCCATTATCAAGGCTATCCAGAAACAGGCTGAGAAACTACCCTATATTGCCCCCGGTTTTACAACGGAAGTGGCCCTAGAGGCTGTAGAGACATTACAGACCATCATGCCAAAGGGCCTGGATAAGTTTTTCTTCTCCACCAGCGGTACAGAAGCCAATGATGGTGCTCTGGCCATGATCCGGCAGTCCAAAGCACCGGCATACAAAGTCATTTCACGCTATCACTCGTATCATGGCGCAACATCAGCCGGGTTGGCATTTACGGGTGATCCACGTAGATGGCCCATGGAAAAAGTGCGCTATACCGTAGACGGTGTATGCTTTGCGCCGGACTGCTACTGCTACCGATGCCCATTCGGTCAGACCTATCCGGATTGCAAGGTCCAGTGCGCCCGCTACCTCGACTATATGATCAAGGAAGAAGGCAATGTGGCGGCCGTTATCGTGGAACCGATTGTGGGCACCAACGGCCGACTCGTTCCGCCTCCCGAATACTTCCCCATGCTGCGTAAAATCTGTGATGAAAACAATGTGCTTCTCGTTGCGGATGAAGTCATGACAGGCTGGTACCGAACCGGAACACCGTTTGCCATGCAGAACTGGGATGTGCTGCCCGATATTATGACCACTGCAAAGGGATGTACCTCCGCCTACACGCCGCTGGGTATGACCGTTACCACAAAAAATGTGGCCGACTTCTTCGAAGATGAATTCTTCTGCCATGGCCATACCTACGCCTATCACGCCCTCTCATTGTCTGCGGTCAAACCGGCTGTGGAAGAATACCGCAAGCTGTTTGATTCCGGTTTGCCCCAAAAAGTGGCCGCATATCTTAAAGAAAGACTATACGACCTTGCCGAAAAGCATGCCTGTGTGGGTGATGTCCGTGGGCTGGGTCATTTCTGGGGGTTTGAAATCGTCAAAAACAGGGAGACAAAAGAGGCCTTTGACGTCAAAGCCGATAAACTGAGCGGCAAGCCACTCATGACGGCCAAAATTTCCGGAAATGCCATGCAAAATGGTCTATATGTGGTGCCCTGGTACGATACGCTGACCATCGCGCCGCCCCTCATTATAACCGAAGAACAGGTAGACGAGGCCCTGGCCATATTGGACCAGGCCCTTGTAATCGGAGATCAGGAAGCTGACAAGACCGGTGTCGCTGTGTCCACGAGCTCTGAATTCTGATCTAAATTAGGCAAAATATATCACGGTCGCTGTAAAGCACTGCTGCACGGCAAAACACTCCTCGCAGCCTGTCGAAAATCAAGATTATCGGCTCTGCGAGGTTCTTCAATAAATTATTCGAACAATCCGGATAATTTATAAAATACTTTCTATGAATTTCCGGTCGCAAGAAAATGTTTCATAGAAAAACACGGTCAGGTGTTGTGGCATGAGCCTTGCCATAGATAATCTATTGAGGGATTACGATCCACGGTTCAAGATTTTCCATGAGCTGATGGCCAAGAAAATCCGGGAGGTGCTCCTCGTTTCGACCCCCTATGATGCCTGGATCATGGAAGAGGATGTCCGCTTATCCGAAAGGCTCATCCATGAATACCGTGGCCTGAACCTGAGCAATCCTCCCAGGCTTGCCTGGGTTTCCTCTGTAGAAGAAGCGCTGAAAGCGCTAGACAACAAGAAATTCGATATGATTATCACCATGCCCAGTACTGCGGACATGGATTGTATCTCATTGGGTGAAAGAGTAAAACAAAAGGATCCGGACCTGCCGGTCATTCTTTTTGCCCACAGTGCTGTTGCCTCGCTTGACCTCTATCCTGGTCACACAAAACCTGCCGGAATCGATCGTACTTTTGTCTGGTCTGGTAATACTGATATTCTCGTTGCCCTGATAAAAAGTGCTGAAGATCGTCTGAATGTGGATTATGACACCTCCTCAGCAGGCATCCGGGTACTTCTGTTCGTAGAAGACTCTCCTCAATATCTTTCTTCCTTGCTCCCCATCTTTTACCGGGAGCTGGTTAGCCAGACACAGGCTGTCATGGAAGAAGGCCTCAATGAGGAGCACCGTCTACTGACCATGCGTGCCAGACCCAAAATCCTCATTGCGGACAGCTATGAAAATGCACTCCGTATCTATGACAAATATAAGCCATATATATTGGGTGTTATTTCCGACGTACGCTTTCCCAAGGAAGGAAAATTATACGCTGACTCCGGGATTGAGCTTCTGACAAAAATCAAGGCCGATCGATGGGATATCCCCTTGCTACTCATGAGCTCTGAACCCTCAAACCAAGATAAAGCCGCATCGATCCCTTCTTATTTTGTGGACAAGAATTCCCGGACCCTGCATGCGGATGTTCATGCTTTCTTCATGGAACATCTCGGGTTTGGCGATTTTATTTTCAGGATGCCGGATGGCAGGGAGATCTCCCGGGCAAACAATCTGAGGACCTTAGAAAATGAAATGAATAAAATCCCCATCGAGTCCTTGACGTTCCACGCAAATCGGAACGATTTTTCCCGATGGCTGTTTGCGCGAACGGAGACCATACTGGCATCAAAACTCCGCCCTGCCAGCGCAGAAGATTTTTCATACGACCCCTACGAAATGCGCAAGTTCCTGGTTTCCAATATCCATGTCCGGCGACGTCGCAGACAAAAAGGCGTTATCGTTAACTTTGATGCGCATGACTTTGACCCTGATACGGAATTCTTTAAAATCGGCAAAGGCTCCGTGGGTGGTAAAGCCAGGGGGCTGGCCTTTGCATCGGATCTGCTTCGTCATCATTCGGAGATGATTCAAACCTTTAGCGATGTCGATATCATCATTCCCAAGTCACTTGTCATAACAACGGATGGTTTCGAGGCTTTTATCCATGACAACCATCTGTTGAAGATTGCCGATATTGACATGCCGGATGAAGAGATCGCCAAAAAATTCCTGCAAGCCAAATTTCCAAAATGGATCAGGGAGGATCTGGAGGTATACCTTAAGGACATTCACTATCCCCTGGCAGTCCGTTCTTCGAGTCTTTTGGAGGATGCGCAATTCCGTGCTTACGCAGGCCTTTACCGTACCTATATGCTCCCCAACGACTGCCCTAGCTTCGTCAAGAGAACGGAACATGTTATCAATGCCATCAAACTCGTTTATGCTTCCACATACTTCAAAGGACCCAAATCATTTTCACGGCGGGTAGGGCACCGGACCGAGGAAGAAAAAATGGCCGTCATTATCCAGAGCATGGTGGGAGACACCTATGACGAACATTTTTATCCCGCTCTCTCGGGGGTTGCGCAATCGTACAATTATTACCCGTTTTCACACATGAAACCGGAAGAAGGCATCGCCACAATTGCCCTGGGGCTTGGGAAAATGGTAGTTGAAGGAGAAAAGACACTTCGCTTTTCGCCCAAGTATCCTCAGCTTCTACCACAGAGATCTACGGTTGAAGACATCCTTGAAAATTCCCAGCGCCACTTTTATGCCCTGAAACTGGAAAAGACATGTTCCATGCTCAGTATCAATGACACGTCTCATCTTGATAAACGGGAGATATCTGATGCTGAAAATGAATACCCGGTTTCATTTCTTTCCAGCACCTATGTTCCAGATGAGCACCGGATCAGAGATACCTCCCATGTGAGGGGACATCGTGTCATCACCTTTTCTCAGATTCTGAAATACAATGCTTTCCCACTCTCGGATATTCTCAATGCTTTTTTAACCATCGGCCAAAAAGGCATGGGATGCCCTGTGGAGCTCGAGTTTTCCGTCAATTTCAGTCAAAACCCGGACACGCCCCCAACATTTGCACTGCTGCAACTCAGACCAATGACCGCCAGAGCGGAGCTGGAAGTAGTAAACATCAGTGATGACGATATCAAAAAGGCTTTTTGTTATTCGTCCAATGCCCTGGGTAACGCTCAAAAAGGCGAAATCACAGATATCGTATACGTCAAACCGGATACTTTTGACCCGGCTAAAACCATCGAGATCGCTCGTGAGATAGGCGAAATAAACAAATATTTCTCCCGGAAAAATCGAAAGTACCTTTTGATAGGCCCTGGAAGATGGGGTTCAGCGGACCGATGGCTGGGAATCCCTGTAGACTGGGTGGACATCTGCAACGTGGATGTCATTATGGAAACGACAACTGAGCATCTGAATTCAGAGCCGTCTCAGGGGTCTAATTTTTTTCATAATATCACCACCATGGGCATCAACTACATTTCCGTTTCGGAAAAGAAGGATGATTTTTTCAAGGGGGATTGGCTGACCGAACAGCCAACACAAAAAGAATCCACATATGTGCGTTACGTAGCCTTGGATAAACCTATTACAATCAAGGTTGATGGACGATCCTCGCGATGCGTGATGATGAGATAGCTGATAGCTAATAGCAGTAAGCCCTAAGCCTTAAGCTGTAAGCAAGTTTACTGCTTAGGGCTTACTGCTGATTTTATACATGTTTTCAACAAAACAATCTTTTCTATGTCATTAAATTTTGTTATTCATCCGAATGAACGCAACACTACGAATAAAATCATAGGAGGCACCATGTCTGACATTATCGAGGTTGTAAAATCCAGGGACCCAAATGAAAATGAATTTCACCAGGCTGTTAGCGAAGTTATGGAATCAATCAAACCCGTCCTCGATCGAAACCCCGAGTACCGAGAAGCCCAAATACTGGAGAGACTTGTTGAACCGGAAAGGGTCATTATTTTTCGTGTTCCCTGGATGGACGACCGGGGGGGTATTCATGTAAACAGAGGATTTCGAATTGAAATGAACAGTGCCATCGGACCTTACAAAGGTGGGTTGCGGTTCCATCCTTCGGTCAATCTCGGTATTTTGAAATTTCTGGCCTTCGAACAAGTGTTCAAAAACGCTTTGACCACACTACCCATGGGAGGAGGCAAAGGCGGTTCGGATTTTGACCCCAAAGGAAAGTCAGACAATGAGATCATGCGATTTTGCCAGAGCTTTATGAGTGAACTTTTCCGTCACATCGGTCCCAATACCGACGTACCAGCAGGCGACATTGGGGTGGGGGCAAGGGAAATAGGATATTTGTTCGGCATGTA
>JASJGV010000061.1:0-3030 GCA_033791325.1 Desulfobacterales bacterium
GGCTTAATTGCTGTCGGCTACCCTCCAACCCTTTTATCCCCCTCGAATCCTTGAACCCTTGTATCACTGTATCTCCGAAATCATATCGTACAAGGGCAGCATAATCGAAAGGGCGATCAAACCGAAAATGCCGCCCAGGACGATGATGGACAGGGGTTCGAGAGCACTGATCATGGTTTCGACATTTCGTTTGACTTCTTTGTCGTAGTAAACCCCCAGACGCCGGAAGGCATCATCGATGGTGCCGGTGGTCTCACCGTTGCGGATTGCCCCGATGAGAAGTGTTGGAAACCCGCCGGTGGCTTCCATGGCCTCCGAAATCGACTCTCCCCGCTGAATATTTTCGAAGGCAATGGTCAACTGTTGTTCCAGGTAGCGGTTTCCAAGAATCTTGTCGGAAAGGATTTCAAAAATGCTGTTGATGTTCATCCCGGCCGTATACATGGTTGCAAAATTGTGACTCAAGCGGGCAATGGCGATATTGTTTAAAATACTGCCGAACAGGGGTATCTTCAATATGACCATGTGGAACCGGATCTGTCCCCTGGGCGTTTTTGTGTAGAGATATATCAGGAATCCCGAAATCAGCGCACCACCCAGCAGCCAGAGCCAGTAATTCTGAAAAAAATGACTTATGTTCAAAACCACTCTGGTAACGGTGGGCAGCGCCACACCCATTTCCGTGAGCAGATTGGCCATCTGCGGGAGAACATAGCCGACCCAGACACCGATGACGGCCACAATGGCTAAGAGGATGAAGCTTGGATAGATTGCCGCCCGCATGAGGGTCGAACGGATGTCCTCCTTCCATTCGATAAATTCGGCCAGTTGCTTGAGACTTCCGGGTAATACCCCCGACTCTTCTCCCAGTCGCACAATAGCCAGATCCAGGGGTTCGAAGATCCGGGGATAATGGACCATGGACTCATACAGGGAGCTACCCGTCTCGATGGACATGCGAATCTCTTCGATAACTTTTCGAAAAAAGGGTGTTGGAATGATTTTTTCGTTTTCTTCCAGGGCAGACAGCATGGGCAGTCCCAGCTCCAAGGTCTGGGACAGGCGGTAATAAAATTCAACCAACTCTCTTGGTTTCACACGTCTGTTGATAATGAAACCGGCCAGTGGACGCTCCCTTGCCGGTTCCACATGAATGACGGTCAGTTCTTTTTGGCTAAGTTTCTCCTCTGCATTGGTTTCCGAGAAAGCAGCTATGGTGCCCCGGCTTATTTTCCCTGCTGCATCGATAGCCTTGTAGCGGTATTTAGGCATCGGCTACTACCCGGTAGACTTCATCCATGGAAGTGACTTGGCCGATGACTTTTCGCAGCGCCTGCCTGAACATGAGACTGGTCCCGGCTTTTATGGCTGCGGCTTCGATGGTGCTCTTGAGAGCGCCCGAGAAAATCAACTGCTCGATCTCCTTGTCGATTTTAATGATTTCGTAGATACCGGTACGGCCGGAATACCCCGAGTTGTAGCAACGTTCGCAGCCCACGGCCTTGCGTATCTTTTCGGGGACTTCCAGGTCCTTCTTGGTAAAGGGCTCTTTCATGTCGGGAGGCGTGTCGATCAACTCGGAACACTGGCTGCAGACCTTGCGCATCAGACGCTGCGCCACGATCAAGGTCAGGGAGGAGGCTAAAATACTGGTGTTGACACCCAGATCAAGGAGACGGTTGATGGCGGATGCTGCATCGTTGGTATGCAGGGTCGACAGTACCAGGTGTCCTGTCATGGATGCCTGGAGGGCCAGATCAGCGGTTTCCCGATCCCTGATCTCACCCACCAGAACAATATCCGGATCCTGGCGCATGGTGGAGCGCAGGGCATTGCTGAAGGTCAGGCCTGCTTTGGGATTGACGGCTGTCTGTCGAACCGTGGGGATGACATATTCAATGGGGTCCTCGACGGTCATGACATTGACTTCCGGGCTGTTAATGGCCATGAGAGCCGAATAAAGTGTGGTTGTTTTACCCGAGCCCGTGGGTCCGGTTGAGATGATCAGGCCATAGGGGCGATGGATATTTTTCATAAAGCATTCAAGGTCTTCGGATTCGAAGCCCAGGACCTGGATATCTCCGACTACCTTGCTGTAGGACAAAAGGCGCATGACAATCGTTTCTCCCAGGTGGGTCGGGAATGTCGAGACCCGGATATCGATATCGCCGACAGCACCCTGGTATTTGATGCGTCCATCGTGGGGGATATTCGGATTGGAGATGTCCATGTTACCCATGATTTTAAAACGGGTCACCAGGCTTTTGCTGAAGGCTTTGGGAAAGAGGTAATTCTGGTGCAAAACGCCATCGATGCGGTAGTAAACACGAACCAGGTTGACATCGGGCACCACATGGATATCGCTGGCACTCATCACATGCCCTTTTTCGATCAACCGGTCGGCAAGGGTGATGATCTGATTGTCCTCGAATTCTTCTTCAAGGGCACCAGTGGTTCGCGTGGCTTTTTCGATGTCATCATCAATGGCTTTGGCGGTCTGATAGTAGAGCTCGATACTTTTGGCGATCCATTCCTTGGGGGCGATATACGTGGTGACCTGATGACCGGTCATCCTGGCAAGTTCGTCTCTGGCGACCACATCAAAGGGGTTGTGGGTGGCCGCTTTGATGACATTGCCCTCCCTGGCGAATGGAAAGATGTTGTGTTTCAAGACAAACTTCTGGGGAATTTCAGAAAGCAATTGCTGGTCCACCTGGACCGTTGTTCGGTCCAGCAGCTTGGCGCCGCTCTGAACGGCAATGGCCAATTGTAGTTGCTCTTCGGTGAGCCAGTCCAGTCTCAAGAGCACATCACCCATCATTTTGCCGGTTTCTTTTGATTCGGCGAGAGCCATTTCAAGCTGATCCTGACCGATAAACCCCATTTCCAGGAGGATGTCTCCCATACGTTTTTTCATTTAATCCACCTCATCTATAGAGTAACATCAGGATCTGGCCCCATCGCCCCAGATATCTATTCTGCTTGTTCGGATTCTGCCTGCGGGTTTGTCGCTGGCCGGGAATTTTCCTG
>JASJGV010000062.1:0-5070 GCA_033791325.1 Desulfobacterales bacterium
CTGAGATTTTAGAAGAATGGAACCGGTGTTCATATATTTGGCCAGGCCTTTTTCATCCACGACATGATCCAGATAATTTTCCCAGTCCAGCCAGTATTTAAAGCCTTCGTAGGCAAATGCAACACCATCCTCGGTGGAGTAGTGGGCTCTTACGATGGCGCAGGATCCAGCCGTCGAACCTTCACCCGCATCAGGCCTTTTGTCAATACTCAGGGTTCTATAGCCCTTTTTTGCCAGTTCGTATGCGATGGGAGCCCCAATGACTCCGGCTCCGATGATAATGGCGTCAAACGTTTTGTTCATGGTTTCCTCCTGTCTATATAACTTCTATATTAAAGATAATAACCATAAAAGAGTGTGGATGCAAAGGGATTGTTCTTCATTTACATTGTCTGATCTTGCACTGTCTGAACCCAGTTTCCAAACTGGGTTTCACCGGCCGGACGCAAGCCAAACTCCTGGCCGGAATCGAGTACGGCGTGGACCATGCTGTCGGCATATCCCCGGCTGCAGGTAAGCAGAAAGCCGCCGGACATGTCCGTATTTTTCTCCAGAACTACGATTTGGCATGGCACATGGCACAAAGGGCCCTGAAGCAGAAATGGAGTTGTTCTGGCGGGGTCCCTTAAATCAAGCGCCGTCAACTTTTCAGCAACAAGGAATGCATCTGAGCCGAAAAGGGTCAGAAAGACCGTTGCTTCAGTGACATCCGTGCAGCCTTGGATGTCCGGTAATATCATTTCCTTGTCTCCCAGGTGCCAGATAGCAGCCTGGGTTCTATTCATGCGATTGACCAGGAGCTCTTTTTTAAAAGCGCATGTTCCCGGGTCAGACGGCACGGTGATCCCGTTAGGTGATAGATCATCGATCTGACTGTCCTGCAGATCCCAACGCGTTTTGTGACTCAGGTCCACCAACCAGGGGCCTGGGCCCTCCTCATGGTAGGTCAACACAACCTTCCAGTTGTCACGGGTTTCTGATTTTTTTACGCTGGAGTCAAACGTTACCGGTGAATATCTTTGTATACCTGTCATTTCACTTTCCTCACATTTTCATGCGTTTGCCTTCAGGGTCATAAAAGGGCATGGAAACGACCCTGGCGTACAACCGATTTTCGTTGCATTCATCTTCGTATATGTCCAGTCTTGAACCCGGTTTGCTGAGTTGGGATTCCACCAGGGCCATGCCCACAGCTTCACCTGTGGTAAAACTTTTCCTGGCCGTGGCTACGTATCCGCGTACACGGGTGTCTACGATCAGGGCCCCGTCCCGGGGCGCCCGGGTGTCATCTTCCATACGGATACCCACCAGCTTGAATCGACCCGGGTCGTTTTCGGCCTGCCGGAGGGCAACGGCGCCGACGGTTTTGGCCTTGGCTTTTTTTCTATCCCAGAGGAATCCGAGCCCCAGGTCCAAGAGGTTGGTCCGTTGTTCTGACTCCTGTCCAAGAATTATATGACCTTTTTCCATGCGTAGTACGTTCTGGGCTTCCAGGCCGAAATTCTGGATATTGAATTCGGCACCAGCGCTCATCAGCATGTCCCAGACAGATTGCATATAGGAAGAGGGCACATGTAGCTCAAAAGACAATTCGCCGACAAAGCCCAGACGCATGGCGCGTACCGGAATCGTGTTTTTAATAGTGAACTCACGGTATCCGGCAAAAGAAAAGGCTTTATTGGAGACGTCGGCATTCACTATTTTTTTCAAAACCTTGCGGGCATTGGGTCCGGAAACATTGATCACACCCATGCTGTCGGTAAGGTTGACCATGTGGTACTTCCACCCATCAAAGCGCGTATGGAAACGAAACCACTCCACGGTATTGCCGGCACGTCCGCTGGAGGTCGTGAGGTAGTAGTCATTATCACTTTGTTTTACCACGATTCCGTCATCGATAACACAGCCGTCATCATTACACATGGCGGAATATTTAATACGGCCCTTTTTGATGTTGCTCATGTCAGATACATAAAGGCGTTGCAGGGCTTTGAGTGCATCCGGACCGAAAATTCGAAATTTTCCCAGGGTAGAGCTATCCAGCATGCCCACATTATTGCGTACATTGAGGATTTCATTTTTGCATTGGAAATCCTGGGAAAAGTACCGTGCCCTTTGCCAGACACCAATATTGCGGAAAATACCACCCTCCCTTTTCTGGAACGCATGTAAAGGGGTTCGTTTGAACATGTGATGATGGGCACCTGCATAGGTGGCCAGAAGCGTGGGGACCAGTGGTGGCCGCACGGTTGTGGGCATGGGCTTGGAAACAGAAGCCGTGTACTTGGATACATAAAGAGGCAGATTATGACCTGGGATGCCGCCTTGACCCGGCCCGGTGCCTGCCGATGTAAATCTCTTGATCAGTTCAGGGACATCAAAGCCCATATCGATGGCCTGCTTGATATTCTTGATGGTGGTGTCCTCGTCAAAGCAGATAAAACTTTTACGCCCCTTTACCGGAGCTGTGACCAGTTTGCAGCCCCGGTCTGCACCGGGCAGCAGAGCTGCTGCCTTTTTTGCAACGGAAACAGCCGCATCATTGATCATATCTATGGCGGCCAATGCCTTTATACCGGCCAATCGTCCTGAGGCTTCGACAGATTGTGGGTGATTACATCCTGTCATACGGCCGCCAGAAAACATATTTTCAGGCAGATCTTGAGGCAGGAAATATCCGGTATGGTTGTCATAGGCCATTTTGGCCTGAGCCAGAATCAATGGCCCATTCACGGGTGTGTGCCCGGCTGACGCTACCAGCAGGTCGCAGGGAATTTGCCGCCGGATGGTACCGTCCAACGTGGTCAGGGTCACCCTGGTTACCTTGTTGCAGCCGTGGGCTTTGGCGGCAACCCAGCCCTTGAGTACCGGCACCTTTCTTTGCGCAAGCGCCTCAAGCAGGCTATCGTCATGGCCATCCTCACGGATATCGGCCACGTATGGGATCTTTAGACCCAGGTCGAACAAGTCAAGTGCAGCCTCGAGGCCCAGGTCATGACCTACGCTGAAAACAGCTTCTTTACCGGGCAGGAGGCCATAACTTCGGGCCAGACGATGGGCGCAGGCCACCTGCATCACACCGGGTCTTTCGTTATTTTCAAAGATCAGGGGTCGTTCAATGCAGCCGGTGGCTACCACCACGCTTTTAGATCGAATCTCGATATAACGTTCCGTAAAGGCATCGTCGTTCTTACCTACCTGAAAGGCTGTGATCAGATTGTTGTTGTAAGCTCCTACCATGGAAGTATGTTTAAAAACCCGGATATTGGGGATACTTTCCACCTGCCCGGCCAATTCTCTGGATCGGGCAAAAAGGGGTTTGTTTTGATTGTATTCGTTTACCCGATAATCCCAGCATCCGCCCAGGTATGGTCGTGATTCCAGCAGAACGACCCGCACACCGGATTCAGCAGCAGCCAGGGCCGCCATCATCCCGGCAGCACCACCGCCGATAATACACACATCGGCCGTCAGGAAAATTTCATCATAGCGGCCTTTTACCTCGTAATTGGCGGAGATGGTTCCCACGCCTGCTGCTTTACGGATAGCTTTCATGGCAACAGGCCAGATCGCCGCCGGCTTGTGCATGGTCTTATAATAGAAACCAGCCGGCATCATCCAGTCCAATTTATCGGTAAATGCCATCAAGTCAAAGTCTGCCGAGCCTTTGACGTTCTGTGCCTTGACCACCATTCCGTCTTTGAGCAGAGTGTTTTCGGTTCTCACATTGGGCACGCCATCCACTTCCATACAGGTGTTGCTGGATTCGCCGTCAAGACTGTACAGCCCCCTGGGGCGATGGTATTTCAGGCTGCGCGCAAAAACCCGGGTTCCATTGGCATACAGGGCCGTGGCAACCGTATCGCCGGCAAAGCCTTGCAATGACTTTCCCCTATATTTCAGCGACTGGGTCTTCTGGGTGTCGATGCGCAGTGTGGGCAATTCATGAAGCCTGTTCATTTGCTGTCCTCCGGTTGGTCCACTTCAAGGTTACTGATGGTGTTACGGTAGGTACTGAACCATGACCCACATCCATCACGGTGAAACCACCACTCCTTTTGAATACCTGCCGCACAGGTATTCATGTGGACATAGTTGCACCAGTCAGCAGGGCTTAGCCCTTCCTCGTCAGGTCGGGGACCTTTATCTTCTCCACCATAGCGAAATTCATATCCATTGCGCTTGCCGCAGACAGGACAGGTGAGGGTTAGTGCCATTGGTTTCCTCCTATTTTATATTTAAATTCCCCGCTGCGGCTCGACTTGTCTTTGGTTCTAGAGCGACAACGTCGCGTTCGATAAAATCGTCCTACGATTTTATTGCAGCTAATTGTCAGGTGTGTAACTGACCAGGGCTGCTGTTTCACCCATGAGCTGGTGTTTTTCATATCGCCGCAGGTTAAATGGTTTAAGCATTTCGGGACAGGTCTCCGTTGCCATAAACTGGGCCATATATTTCCCGGCGGCTGAACAGGATTTAAATCCAAAATACCCCCAGCCGCAGTCCATATAAAATCCTTCGATGGGATCATTGCCCTCCAATATGGGTGCCATGTCTGGTGTCATATCGGCCAGACCGCCCCAGATTCGCATAAACCTGACACCCCGCAGACAGGGCAACCAGTCTGAAAGGGCTTCGGCCTGATGTTTGATATAATGGGCCGTATTTTGGGTTGTATAATTGGGCCATGGATCCATATGTGCACCCGTGGCGATTTCACCTTTCAGGGTCTGGTTGGCATAGCAGTGGTAGGCACCGGAAGAAACCACATGATTGAGAAGTGGTTTCAGGGGTTGGGTGACCATGGCCTGGATGGTGAGTACGCTGATGGGTAGCTTGATACCCAGCATGTGATTGATAACACCGGCACTATAACCGCCGGCGGATACCAGTACCCTGGGGGTGTTAATGTGACCCCGACTGGTGGTGACGCCGGTGATTTTACCTGCTTCCGTGTGAATGGCGGTGGCCTCTGTGTGCTGGTGAATGTGGACACCCTTTCTTGCGCAACCCTTGGCCAGACCCCATACAACGGCATCATGGCGAACAATACCCCCGGGAGGATGATAC
>JASJGV010000063.1:0-5960 GCA_033791325.1 Desulfobacterales bacterium
CCAGTCCTGATACATTTAGTCTTCCTGTGAGTGATCAGGAGTTCTTTTTCAGAATTCCATTTGCCAAACTGGATTATCTCCTTTACGCATGGGAGCATGATATACTCATAAATGATGCAGCCAATGTATTAGAGCTTTCTGAAGATGCAGTTGCAAGGGCCTATAAAGACTTTGCCTCGAAATATCGTGCCACTGCTCATTTGCGAAAAGTACCCAATACCTTAGAGTAATAATTGGGAGAAAGGGTTTGAAGAACCCCGCAGCAAGCTACGGGGAATGCGCTCACTGTTTCGTTTCAATAGGTTCACTTGCTTCATCTACCAGATATAGAATCGACCGGTATGGGATGTCACCATGTAGAGACAAACCTATTTCGCACGTTTTACTGGTTGAATAACCTGCCTCACAGGTACAGACATGCGTGTTTAAATCTTTTAGCGCAGACGCGTTAAGTTCCGGGAATCTGAACCCGAGATCGCCCGCAAAACCGCAGCAATATATTTCTTGAGGTATCACCACGTCCCTGGCACAGGCCCTGGCAAGTTGCTCAAGTTTTACTTCCAGGCCCATTTTTCTTGTGGAACAGGTGGGGTGTACAGCCACCTTGACATCCAGTTGGGTAAATTTCAGTCGTTTCATCAAGTATATGAGAACGAATTCGATGGGTTCAAACAGCTGTAATCGCTTGTCCGACATGGCCCGCATCCTGTAAAGACAGGGACTGGTGTCACAGAGTACAGGGATCTCGCCGTTGTTGGACGCCACCAGCAAAGCATCCGAAAGTTCCTTTGATTTACGATCTGCCTGGGCTATAAATCCTTTGCTTTCAAAGGCCTGTCCACAACATAGACGATCCAGGTTCTCCGGAATTATAATTTCGTAACCACCTTTTTTTAACAGTGATCTTGTCTTTTCCGGCAGACTGTCACGTTCTTTTTCATGTATTGAAGGGCCGCTCATGAAACGGCTGGTACAGCTGGGGAAATAAACCACCTTCAAGGGATTTTTCATGTTTACCGGTTCAGGGTGGATAAACGGTACGCCAGCTGGTATTTCCCGATTCCAAAGGGGCAGTTTACCCCCGGTCGCCCTTCTGGCCACATCTGAAGCTGTTTCCATAAAGGGTGTTCCCGCAGTTTTGTGCACCCTGTCCACGATCTTGAGGCCGGTATTGATGGCTGTACTCACCCTACCCGAGTTTTCTGCCACCCAGTCGGCAACCATATTACCAAGCTTGCCATTGGCTTCCATGCGTAACACCTTCATCATCTTGCCGGTATCGATCTCAACCGGACAACGCAAACCACAAAGACCATCGGTGGCACAGGTGTCCGGGCCCGGGTACTGGTAGGCATTTGAAAGTGCCACGACTTCCTTGACACCGCAGCCTGCCGCCATCTTCCGACTGATCTCCCGCCGTGCGACAATTCGTTGTCGCGGGGTAAAGGTGAGATTCTTTGAGGGGCAAACCGGTTCACAAAAGCCGCACTCAATACATTTGTCTACAATCTCGTGGGTAGGTGGTAATGGTTTTAAGTTTTTTATATGAGCTTCGGCGTCTTCATTGAGTATGACACCTGGGTTCAGTATTTGATTGGGGTCAAAAATAGCTTTAATTTCACGCATCAGGCTATAGGCGGCCTCGCCCCACTCCTTCTCGACAAAAGGAGCCATGTTGCGGCCGGTACCATGTTCTGCCTTCAATGAGCCATCATACTTTTCAACCACCATGTTGACCACCTCGTCCATAAAATCCCGGTAGCGGATCACCTCTGATTCCATGGAAAAATTCTGGGTAAAAACAAAATGGAGGTTGCCGGCCAGGGCATGGCCAAAGATGATCGCCTCATGATAGCCGTATTTCTTAAACAATCCCTGCAAATCAAGCGAGGCATTGGCCAGGTGTTCTCCCGGAAAAGCAACATCTTCGCTAATAACGGTCGTACCGTTTTCACGAATCGCGCCTACCGATGCAAACAGCCCTTTTCTAACTTTCCACAGGGCATTGTATTCGGCAGGCTTGTCCGTAAAGGTAGTGGGGCGTACTGTGGGTAGTTCTTTAATTGTCGCCTGAATCTTCTCGATCTGGGTATTAAGAGCTTCAGGGGTCTCTGCCCTGGTCTCCACCAGCAGGGCAGTTACGGTGCCCGTGAGCGTTTTCAGATAGCCTGGAACACCTTGTTTGTCTTCCACAGAGCGCAATGCGGCTCGATCAATCAACTCAGCTGCGGCCACCGGTAACTTCTGGAGATACGGTATCGCCTCACAGGCACTCTTCACATCCGGATAAAGGATGAGGGCGCTGGCTTTGTGACGATGTTCAACAACTGTCCTTAGAACCACATTGGATATAAACCCCAGTGTTCCTTCACTGCCAATCATCAGGTGGCTCATGATGTCATACGGATCTGTAAAATCGATGAGAGCATTTAGGCTGTATCCTGTGGTATTCTTAATTTTGTATTTATAGCGGATGCGGTCAGAAAGCGGTTTATTTGAAAGCACCTGGTCTCGGATCTGGCTGAGTCTTCTAAGAATGTAGCCGTGGGTGTATTCAAAGTCGGACCGGCTTGAATCACTGGCCGTATCAACAGGGGTGCCATCAGCCAACACAACCCGCATACTCTCAAGTGTCTGATAACTGTTCTGCTCAATACCACAGCACATTCCACTGGCATTGTTTGCAAGAATACCGCCTAATTTTGCGCTGTCTATGGAAGCTGGATCCGGCCCGATCTTTTTGTCAAACGCCGCCAGGATTTCATTTGCATCACTGCCGACAATTCCCGGCTCCAGTTGTATTTTGCTGGCACTTTCCAGAACACTGTACTTTCGCCATCCTTCTCCTAACCTCACCAGAATACTGTCAGAAATGGCTTGACCGGACAAGCTGGTACCTGCAGCTCTGAATGTTACAGGAAGCCGCAATTTATGCGCATGAAATAAAATCTGCTGTACTTCCAGTTCATTTTCAACATTAATGACAATTTTTGGGTTCAATCGATAAAAGCTGGCGTCCGTGCCGTAGGTTACGGTTCTGAGTTCATCTGTGATGATATTTTTTAGGGGTACGGTCTTGCTAATCTTGTTATGAAATTCGGCGTATTTTCCTGAAAGCATGTGTCACACATTCCTATGCAAATTATCGGTGTCATTTGAAAACGTAGATTTTGAAGAACCTCGCAGCAAGCTACGGGGTTAGTGCTCGCTGTTGCGGTTCAATACTAACAGATCTAATCATGAAATTGAAATATGCAATTTATTGAGAGACATTTTGAACAATTTTAACTTGACATTACCCACGAATTCCATCATGTTAGCACCATTGTCTTATTGTATGACAATGCGACAAAACTTGCAATGTTCAATTGTCAAATATGAAGTTTGCATATCAAAAAAGGAGCATACCCATGACAAAGAAAAAAAATATTTTCACACTGAGTGATGCAAAAGAAAAGGTAACCCATGGCGGCGCAGGCATATTCAGAATTATTCTTGATGAAGACTCCTGTGGCGCAAAAAACCTATCACTTCTGGTCAACACCATGAAAGCAGGGTTGAACTGTAATACCACCGGTACAGGGCACGATCATGAGGAAGAGCACTGCATGTATATACTTGACGGTTCAGGTGGCATATACATCGATGGTGAGAAACATGCCCTTGAGCCTAATATGACTGTTTATGTGCCTCCGGGAGCGATGCATTACGTTTGGGCCGACCCGCTGGAAGATCTTACCTATATCGTTATCTATTCGCCTCCCGGACCTGAAAAGAAACTATAGGGCGCTTATTCTAACTTTTGACGATGCTACCATCTGCTGGTCTTTACCACCCGTTAACCAACGGCCACAGGAATAAGGGGGATACTATAAATGAATATTCCAAGTAAAATGAGAGCTGCTGTGCTGCATGCTTTCAGCGATGTGAGGGTTGAAGAGCGAGACGTCCCTACCCCGGGACCCGATGAGGTCCTTGTTCGGGTGGAAGCCTGCGGGATCTGTGGTACGGACATAAAAATAATCACCCATGGTATGCCTAGTCAACCTGCGTTTGGTGATTTCATCATCGGACATGAATATGCCGGAGCAATAGTTGCCCTGGGAGAAACGATTGACGAATTTGATGTGGGCGACAGAATTGCGGTTGAGATTCACAAGGGCTGTGGCCGCTGTCGAAATTGTATCATGGGCAACTACACGGCCTGTCTCAATTATGGTAACCATGCCAAAGGTCACCGGGCCAACGGGTTTACCGCCAATGGCGGCTTTGCCGAATACGCCGTCAACCACGTCAACACCCTGACAAAACTGCCGGACAATATTTCTTTTGATGAATCAACCATGGTCACCACCGCCGGTTCCAGTATGTATGCCCTTGACATGGCCGGGGGCTACATCGCCGGGGATACCATCGCCATAATAGGCCCGGGCCCCATTGGTCTAATGGCCCTCCAGGCCGCCAAAACCCTGGGCGCGGGTACGGTCATTCTCACCGGCACAAGGGCCGAACGACTCGAACTGGGGCGGGAGCTCGGAGCCGACCACGTCATCAATGCAAAAACGGAAAACTGTGTTGAGAAAGTGCTGGAGCTTACCAATGGCCAGGGAGCTGATCTGGTTCTTGAAGCCGCAGGTAGCGATAACTCCCTTCAGCAGGCTATTGAAATGGTACGCAAGGGGGGGAAAATATCCATCGCGGCCTTTTATAAAAAGCCGGTCACAGCAGATATCTCTATGGCTGTTCGCAACGGTGTCAACCTGTATACCATTCGTGGCGAAGGCCGTTTAAATGTTCCCAGGGCCATGTCATTGATGGGTCAAGGGAAAATTGCCGGTCAGCCGCTGATCACGCACACCTTTCCTCTGGAGAAAATCAATGAAGCTCTGGCGACCTTTGTAGAGAGAAGGGGTGGTGCCATGAAAGTGGTTGTTCATCCCCAGCCTTCATGATTTTTCCGGTCAGGCGTAATTGCCGAAAGAGGAGAATGATATCTAAATCCATGTGCGGTACACATTAATCAAAATTTATTTTGAGTTAGCTTCTTTAGACAGGAGGTATGTATATGCCGGTGAAAAAAGCCACTAAATTAACCTCAAAGGGTGTTCGCATGGTCATGGATGCAGCCATCGCCAAAGCAAAAGAATTTAACATTGCGGTCACCGTAGCCATTGTAGACGCCGGGGGACATCTGCTGATGCTGGAAAGAATGGATGGGGGCCGTTTTCACACGGTTCATTCATCCACCACCAAAGCCGTCTGCGCATCTTCCAATATGCGTCCCACCACCACCAAAGGGGCCCAGGCACAATCCCTGGATACCCTGCATGCTTTGGGACTTGCCCTGGCGGCCGGCCCCGGAAACTGGACGGCCATGGAAGGCGGCTTTCCCATATTTATCGACAATGAATGTATCGGCGGAATCGGTGTCAGCGGCGGCGACTGGGAACAGGACGAAGCCATTGCCAAGGTTTCTCTGGCTGCCATAAACGCAACATTTCAATAAATTAATCACAAATATAGGAATCGAACAAATGAAGCGGTTTAAAACTGAAGAATACGTCCGGATGGAAAACCCCACACCGGGGGAGTCTTATCGACCTCAAATTCTAACGGCAGACCATGGTGCCAAAGACCTGGGAGGCATGTTCGGTCTACTGCCCGCCGGCACCCAGGTGCCTTATCACTATCACAACAAGCGTGAATCGGTCATTACCATCATCAGTGGCAAGGGTATTGAAATTATGGATGGTGAAGAGATTCCCATCAGCACGGGTGATGTCTTCTTTATTCCAGCCGGTGTTAAGCATACAACCATTAACAATTCTGATAAGGATCTTCGATACCTGGAGTTTTTTACACAGCCACCGGTGGGGTCCGACTTTGTTGAGGTTACACCCTAACCCCTCTAAGCTGATGAAAGGTTGACCAATGACAGAAAATAAAACCGTAAACCTGGC
>JASJGV010000064.1:0-4566 GCA_033791325.1 Desulfobacterales bacterium
TGTAGGCTGTAGACTATTAGGCGCCCACAGGAAGTGCCCTTGGGGTGAATACTACAGTATTTTGAGGAGTTGGAACAAGAGCCCAACACAGAATTTGGGCCAAAAGACATTTTTGAGAAAGCTTCTAATAATTTCCGGGGAGTCCACTATGCTGTTTCCAAAAAGAGAACGTAGCTACTATCAGTTGCAGGCACCGCTGACGTCTCTCATAGATATTGTCTTTTTGCTCTTGATCTATTTTCTGCTGACAACCAACTTCATGGTGGATGAAGGGATTCAGGTAAAATTACCCCAGGCCAATGCTACATCTCCACAGTCGGAAAAAGAGATCACGATCTATGTTGATAGCACCGGCAAGGTATTTATGGACAACAGGGCTGTTCCATTGAATGCGCTTTTTACAATGGTAAAAAGTAAACTCGGGGAAAAAGCCGATGCGCTGGTGGTCATCAAAGCAGACAAATCGGTGATACTGAACAAGGCAGTGCGGGTCATGGATGTTGCTAAGGCGGCCGGAGCTGATCGGCTATTACTGGCCACGGAAAAGGAATAATATAGGGTTGGAGGGTTTGAGGATTTGAGGGTACAGGGGTAGCTAAAAGCTAAAAGCTAAAAGCTGATAGCTGATAGTGGCTGACAGCCTCCCAGCCTCCTGGCAATTCGTTCGATATTTTGAACCCATAAACGCAAAAAACACAATGAACCCAACGATTGAATTGCATAAACCCAACTGGCTTTTACGGGGGTTGATTCTCCTTTCCGTGGGGGTTCATTTGTTGCTGCTCTTGCACATGACCCATTTCTATCGGCCCAGGGATATTTCCAGAATCGAACTGACGTTAAAACAGACATCCAGTTCTTTTCAGCGGCAGATTCCCAAGCCCAGAACCCGGTTCGAATCCCTCTCAGATCCGTATGAAAAAAGTGTGGCAGGGGATTTACACGAGCGACATACCCCCATGAAACCGCTTCAATATGCAATGCCGGCACCCATGGACGCCAATCGTTTGATGGTAAAAACAAAGATACCCCGGATCCCGGTTATGGAAGATACAGAAGTTGCCGAGTGGCAGGATGAGCCTGAAATGTCGTCTGGCCTGGTTCCCGTTACCGGTGAAAGTCGTGTCATGACTGAAAGAGTCTACACCGGCCTGGTCCAGAAAAAGATCGAAGCGGTAAAGCAGTACCCTAAAAGAGCGCAGCGGCGTAACGATCAGGGTGTCGTCAAAATTGTTTTTACCATCGGAAACGATGGAGAGCTTATATCCGCCGACATACTCGAGAGCTCTGGATCCAGAATTCTCGATCGCGCCGCCATGGACGCGGTGAAAAGGGCTTCGCCATTCGCCAGCCCCCCCAATGGACCCGTGATTATTCAACTTCCCATCAAATTTGAACTGCTCTGAGTCTTTATATCGCTTGAGACGTTAACTGTCGGAGGAAACGATACCCCAGCAGTTTTGATGCATGTGTACAAGCACGACAATAAACATGGCCTTGAGCAGGTCAAAACTAGAGACAATCGAAACCGGGTTCTTTAAAAGATCGGATGTCAGGGTGAGCTGTTCGGATTGTATTTTAAGGCGTATCAGGTCATCCAGTATCTTCAGGGCGACATCCCTTCTCTCAGGGGATAGTTGCTTCCCTTTCTCCTCCTTGAATTTGATTCTGAAATGATGAAGCTTCAAGGGGGGGGCACTGTTGAGGTTCTTCTGGATCCTGTCGCCTGTGAATACTGTTTGCGACAGAATCAGTTTGTTTATGGATTCTGATATACACTGATGGGTATCGGCAAAGGTGCCCAGAAGCATTACCCTGGATTCCTGGCTGACCATCAGACGGATAAACTTCAATTTTTTTTCGTTATCGTGTGTTTTTTTACCGAACTCGGCCAAAGCCATTTTCCAAAAAGAATGACTGACCTCTTTCAGCACGGCCTGGGGATTTCCATTTTTACGGGATTGTTTCCTGATGGACTTTTTCAGGTTCAACAGGTTTATGGCCGTCTTTTCGAATAGGCGTTCTCCGGTAACCGTCTGGTAGATCATGCCCACGGTCGCATACCAGTCCTGTAGATGCAGGATCAGGGGGAGGTCCTTATAAACATTCCGGATGGTGGTATTTTTCAGCTGGTGGGTTGGTGTTGCATAGGATGGCGTACCTCCCAGAGGTGGCTGCCGGATCGTATCCTTTCTCGACATATCATAGGATACGGTGGTTTCGATATCGATAAGGCCGATGGAATACATTTTGGCAGATTCCAGGAACTGTGGAAATTTCGATGGGTTTCCGGCGATGAACAGATTGTCGGGCTTCAGATCCCGCATGGCCAGTTTTTTCTCACTCAGCCAGAAGAGCAAGTCGAGCAGGTTAATGATCATGCTTGAAATCTGTGAATTATGCAGTTTCAGATTCCTGGTAATGACGAAAGCATGAATCATCCGCCGGTAGTTCTTGACAGGCTGCCGTTTGTCGACAAAAAGTTTCAAGATGCTGGCGTTCATCTCAGAAGCAAGGTGCGGCTTTGTATCGAAATCCGTGGAGGAAAGCTTCCTGCCGGACAGGTAGACCAGGAACCATTCCTTGATGCTGAATTCGGAAACAGTGCCGTCCATGTGGTGGAGCTGGAGAAGATCGTAACAACGATTGTAAAAAGAAGTGTAAACGGGATTGAGTCTCTCACAAATTTCAGCATATTGTGATCCGTATCGAGCTTCAAAGTCAACAGGGTTCCAGAGAAGACCGGGGTGAGACGATATCTCACTGGTTACTTTGTCTACAATGTTGTGTGTGCGATGGAGAATATGCCCTAGGAAAAAATACCTGGAAAGATCCATAAAATAAGCAAAGCCATCACCGATCTTGAGGGTGTTCTGGAGCTTTGTATCGTTTTCCAGTAATTGGATATATTTTTGCTCCATGAGTTCAAGCGGCAGTTTGGAGGCCTCCTGAAGTGGATGGATTTTTTTTAATATAACAGAGAGCCGGGGTACAAGGCACTCCCTGGGGGATAGCTTTTTAGCGATCCGGTTTTCACGGTTGATATTTTGGAGATATTTGTCAAAGTCAGTCAGGGGGGTCGGTGATATTTTGATCACCATGTGGTCATCATAAATGACATAATAACAGGTACTCCTGCTGCCACTGTCTTCACCGATAAGACCGACGGTCATGCGCCTCGTAGCCCAGTCGCCATCGCAGTTGACACGTAATTCATAGATGAAATTATTGTCCGGCCTGCGGGAGTCCACTGGCTGGAATGTGGCTTCAGCGGAAGGTTCTACACCTTTTTGGGCTTTGAAAACAGATAAAAAGAATTGGGCAATCTGCTCAGGCCCCTCATACACCTTTTCAGTAAAGGTCGGGTATTTGGTTTCAATCCGGGCCTTTCTCTTCTTTATGGCCCTGACCAGTTTTTTTAGCAGAAAGTACATGGCAATGCAAAAAAGGATGCCAATGATGACAGCACCTATCATGGGTGCCTGTTTTTTTAATTCCCCTTTTTTCATCGGTGTCTGGGTGACGATCTCCACGGATTTGCGTCTCCATGGAGCCAGATGATGCTTGACAATGACGACAATTCCGTAACCTTTGTTGAAAAGGCCGCGTTGCTTGACATCTGCCACAAGATCCATGTTGATGGAATACGTGTCATCCTCGGTTTTGTAGAAAATGCTGTCACCGACAATCCAGGATTCCCTGGTGATGATGGCCCGGTTGTCTTTTAGCAGGATAACCTGGTTTTGGTAGATGTGTTGATAGGTAAAAGAACCGGCGGCCGTCAGTACGGCAAGGCAGATCAGGGTGAGGATTTTCGTTTTCATGTTTTTGAGATGCTTTCCAAAAATGATCTGTATTCGTGAGGCTCAGAACGCTGATACCCCGTTTAGATTAATAAATAAATATAGGGAAAACAGGCGTCGGTGTCAATTGAAGAATGGTACCGATGCCGGCACATGAACATAAGTCGTTTTCCCCGACTTATGCCAATATAGCGTCAACCTTTTGTGACAGTTCATGAACGGTAAAGGGTTTCTGAATAAATCCCTTGCAACCCAGGGACAGAAGGTTTTTGACTTGTTTATTGATGCTGTATCCGCTTGACAACAAAACCTTTACATGGTCATCGATCTGTTTTAATTGTTCGAATGTCTGAGATCCTCCCATAACGGGCATGATCATATCCAGAATGACCATGTCGAATTTATCAGGATGGCTGGCATATATAGAAATGGCTTCTTTGCCGGAGTCGGCTGTGGTCACATGGTATCCCGTCTTTTCAAGCATCTTCTTAGCGGTTTCGGCAACTATTTTTTCATCATCAATCAATAGAATTGTCCCTTGACCGTGAACGATAGCCGGGGTTGACTCTTTTTGTTCCACGCTCTTTTTTTTAGATGCCGGTAGATAAAATGTAAAAGTGGTTCCCATGCCGGGTTCACTGAAGACATTGATCATGCCTTCGTGGCTTTGTATAATACCGAAAACAGAGGCCAGTCCCAATCCCGTGCCCCTCTCCATTTCTTTGGTGGTGAAAAACGGATCAAATACCTTTTGCCGGGTAGC
>JASJGV010000065.1:0-2579 GCA_033791325.1 Desulfobacterales bacterium
CCGGAAGGCGCCTTTAAGATGGATGCCCGACCCAGTGATGCCATCGCAATAGCCCTGCGCTATG
This sequence comes from Desulfobacterales bacterium, assembly GCA_033791325.1. Taxonomy (GTDB): domain Bacteria; phylum Desulfobacterota; class Desulfobacteria; order Desulfobacterales; family B30-G6; genus B30-G6. Next base: position 65 of record JASJGV010000065.1, read on the forward strand.
AGGCTCCGGTGTTCGTTGATGATAAGGTGATAACCAAATCGCAGGATCCCGCTCCAGATGCAGAACTCGGTGATGAAAGTGAAGAGGGGCAAAAGTGGGCGGACTACCTCAAGAACCTGTCACCTGATGATTTCGGAAAATATAAAGTGTAGCGGATAGTCCTATAGGCAGTCATTAGCTGTGATTCTGAGGAGAGCAGCGACGAGCCGACTTCGCCTTAGTAGCGCAGCTACGACGGCTGAAAGAATCCCCAACCAAAGAGATACCCTTGACGTGGGAGGGACTCTTCGCTGCGCTCAGAGTGACAAAAAGTCCGATAACATGAGAGCCAACTGAAGTTCCTAGTAGTTAAACTTCCCATTTTCATACACCGTAACGCGCTTGCCGTTCTTAAGATGAGCAACAACCTGTTTTTTTTCGGTATTTACAAGATCCCAGTGCAGGGCGGAGTCGTTGAAGCCGAGCTTTTCCTTTAACTTTCTGGTCAGGCTCCCCGGCTGGCCGGCATAGGTGTCGGAATAAGATGCCCCCAGGGCGATGTGGCAATTGCCCTGAGATCCCCCAAAATTCTCATCAAACAGGGTGTTGGCCATAAATCGATTAATTTTAGAAAAGCGTTTATCGGTGAGTGAAAATTCTCCCAGTCGGCTGGCGCCTGGGTCCATGGCGAGCTGTTTCTTTACAAAATTCTCACCCTTTTCAGCCGAAATTCCGACCACTTTCCCATTTTTGAACTCCAACCGCACACCTTTTACATAATTGCCGTTTCTATAAGAGGGCTGGTCGGCATAATATACGCCGCGGGTCCCTCGCCAGTCCGGTGACACGAAAAGCTCAAAGCTGGGGATATTGTGGCCCGAGACGCCGATCCAGCGTCTTTTCTCTCCGGGTGCAATCTCAAGGTCGCTATGGGCAGACAGGATGTGGTAGTGTTTAACGTCCATACGGCTGAGCCAGCGTTTGATTCGGCTGGCATCCTTGAATATCCCGCTCCACTGGACGACCGGATTGGTTTTATTGAGAAAACAGGCGGTTATAATCTGCTGGCAATACGCTTTCTGGGTAAGCTGCGCATGCCCGGCCAGGGCTTTGGTGGGGTAGGTGCACAGGGTCCAGCTGAACTGCCCTTTTTCTTCGCGCCGGGTCAGGATATCCCGCAGGTACTTGCGGGACACGGCGAATTTTCCGATTTTCCCTGGATCGATATCGCTCAAATGGGTAATGGATTCCGGGGCATGCAAAAAAATGCTGCCGTTTAGATTTTCATACAGTTACCGGTCTCCGGGTGGTTGGAATACCAGTTGTTTGGGGTTGGCGCGTTTGAAAAAACTCTTTTCCATACCAGGGCTGGGATCCATCCGCTGCAAAGGATTCAGGCCCATGTCCAGGAGGCGGTCGTAGAGCGCCTCGGCCAGAACCAGAGCAGGGCGGTGATAGCGAATCAGGATGGTGTCATTTCTCCGGATGCGGCCTTTGCGGGATATCTTAAGGCCCCACAGCAAGACATCGGCATAGCGTTCGATTTGTTTATTTGTGAACATTTACAGTCCTTTGAATTGATATAAAGGCGAATGCCCAATGTCCAACAAGAAAGGTCCCATGTCCAGGTGTGGCAGCGCTGCGCGCTGTTATGTTCTAAATAATCAAACTGGCAGTATGCCTTACTTGGACATGGGAAATTGTCTGTTGGATATTGGGTATTGACTCTTTGATCTAATGCGTGTGACCCTCTTCTTTCAGAAACAGGCGGTGATATTCAGGCTCACTCAAGTGACGTTTCATGACCCGGGTGATCAGGTTGAATATCTCATCTAACTCCTGATCGCTCATCCGCTTGACCAGCGGCGCGATCAGGCTGTCATCCGAAAACTTCTGCAGGTAATAGATCAGGGTATTTTCATCGGTTTCACGGTCAGCCCCGAACCCTACCAGGCCACTGTATTTTTCAACAAAATCATGGGAATGCTCTGCCATTTGCTGGCCTCACAATTTAGATGTTTTAGACCATTAAAGGTCAAAAAGACTTTATCGAGCGTTTCAGGTATGGGGTCTTAACACTTAACACCGATGAATTCATGTTTTTGAGAATTCATCAATTGTGTTCCTTGGATTTCTCAAACTCGATCTCGGGCCATTGTTTCATTTCGTACTCAAGGTTCCATTCACTGCGCGCCAGAAAGGAGAGGTATCCCTGGGCGTCCGTTGCCAGGTTTGACGCACAGGCCTTCTCAAAAGCAGCCAACTGTTTGGGGTCCCGGCATTTTATCCACCGCGCCACCGTCAGGTCAACGCCCTCGCAACCGGCATCTACCCCGTACTCATCCTGTAATCTTGCCATGGTAATGTCAAACTGTAAAACCCCTACTGCGCCCAGGATATAGGCATTGCTGGTACGGGGTCGGAAAACCTGTATGGCGCCTTCTTCGGCAAGCTGGGTCAAACCTTTCTGCAACTGTTTCGTTTTCATGGGATTATTAAGAATGACCCGCCGGAAGTGTTCCGGTGCAAAATTGGG
>JASJGV010000066.1:0-5862 GCA_033791325.1 Desulfobacterales bacterium
GGTTTCTTCCCGGTTTTCACCCGGAGGCAAACCCATATTAGCCAACGATCCCCATCTGGACGCCCGCATCCTGCCCGGACCATGGTACCCCTGCGCACTGATAACACCCGATTTTCGCGTTGTAGGAACCGGTGTCCCGGGCATAGGTGGTATGATCGTCTTTCGAAACGAGCATGTGGCTGTGGGCATCACCAATTCCTACGGCGATGCCCAGGATCTGTATGTGGAAACCGTGGACCCTCAAAACCCGGATCATTACCTGGAAGGGGACAGCTCGATTCCTTTTAGCGTCCTTGAAGAAAACCTCACTATAAAAGACAAAAATGCCCCCGACGGCACCCGTCAAGAAACCATTCAAATTCGCCTGACCCACCGGGGACCGGTGGTGTCCGACATTTTTCCAAAACTGAAGACGGGCAAGGTCCTAACGCTCAGATGGGCGCCCTTCGAAACCATTCAGCCGGATTTCCCACTGGACAAACTTCTGTATGCTCAATCTGTAACGGAACTCCGCTCATCTCTAAAAAATCTCAACCTCGTCATGCTCAACTACGTCTTTGCAGATGTGGACGGCAATATCGGTTGGCAGACATCAGGAAAGCTGCCCATTCGTGAACAGAGGGACGGCACCCTGCCCCATGTCGTTTCAGGAAGCGGTGACAACTGGAAGGGCTGGATTCCATTTGAAGAGATGCCTCACGATATCAATCCGGATAAGGGATGGGTTGGCACGTGCAACCACTATACCCCCCCGAGCGACTATCCCTATTACTACTCTTCCCACGCGGCAGCCTCCTTTCGATACCGGCGGCTGAAACAACTTCTGGATACACCGGGTCTGAAAACACCTGAGGATCACTGGCAATACCAGCGGGACACCCTGAACCTCATGGCCAAAACCATCACGCCAGTCATGGCTGACGCTTTGAATACCCACCCGGAAACCGCCGAAATGGGGCAGATTCTTTTAGATTGGGATTTTCACGATGATGCCCACAAAGCCGCCCCGGCCATATTCCAGGCCACGTATCGATTGTTTGCACGCATGACCTTTCAGGACGAACTCGGTGAGGATCTGGCCGCAACCATGCTGGACAACTGGTATTTCTGGCAGGAAAAATTGCTAAAAATGGTGCAGGAGAATGATTCCCCCTGGTTTGATGACATTTCCACAGAGCAGAAAAGGGAGACACGGGATGACATTTTTTTTCAGGCAGCCCAGGCGGCCGCAGAACAGTTAAAGGCTGAAATGGGCAAGTCACCGGACAAGTGGGAGTGGGGCAAGATTCACACCATCGAACATGTCAGCCCAATCCGGCGGGAAGGCTTCGGAAAAGGGCTGGTGGGGAGTGGAAAAATCCCGGTGAGCGGTTCTTCCGAAACCTTGCTGCGCAACTACTATGACTTCAACAAACCCTTCGATGTCATCGTCTCGGATTCCATGCGCATGGTGGCCGACCTGGGCGACCCGGAAAAGGTCCTGGCAGTGCTTCCCGGGGGCGTGAGCGGGCGTCTGTTTCATCCGCACACCAAGGACCAGATCAAACCTTTTATCAATGGTGAAAAAGTTTACTGGTGGTTCTCTGATGAAGCAATCCAGGCGCACAGCCGATCAACACTCGTGCTAAATCCATCTTCCTAAGGTGAGCGTCTAAAATTTTGGATTATACCGCTTGTCATAATAGTGTTCCAAAAATAGGATCGCGGCATAAGGGTTTGTAACAGAAAAACGGTCCTCAATCGGAACGTTTTTCTGACAACCCCTATATCTCCAAAAGAGTTGATCAATTGAAGGGTTCGAGGGGAAACAGACCGTTTTAAGTTTTAGGTTTTAAGTTCAGCCAAGAGCTAACGGCCGACAACCGCCAGGTTGCCCGGGGGAGGGTGCATCAGGATCATAATCGCCGGCATCAGGAAAAAATCTGCCGCCAGAGCAATCAAGATGGTAATCCCGGTAAAGAAACCAAAGTTTACAAGATGATTCAGGGAAGCGAACATGAGGATAAAAAAACCGGTGCAGAGAACCAGAGACGTAATCAGGAGAGCCCGTCCTGTCCCCAGCAGCGTCTCCCGCACAGCTTCATACGGATTTGCGGTCCGCTCATAATATTTCTGGAAATTGTAGATGAAATGGACCGTGTCATCCACCACGATCCCGATGGCGATGCTTCCGATCATCAAGCTGTTAATGTCCAGGGGGACATTCAACAGACCCATAATTCCCATGGTCGTGAGAATCGGCAGAAAGTTCGGAACCATACTCACAAGTCCCAGTTTCCAGTTCCCAATCAGGACGATCATCAGAATGGTAATGGCCACGAACGCCACCAGGTAGCTTTTTGTCATGCTGTAAATTGCCACACTGATAGCCCTTGCCAAAAGAGCCATCAGACCTGTGGCATGAACCGACGCGGAATCCTGAAATTGATCTGACAGGCGTTGCTGTATTTTATCGATAAATTTCTTGCAAACCACGGCATCCACCCAGGGTGTTTTGATGGTGATCCGCGTTTGGCTGAACTGGTTGTCCACGATGCGTTCCAGATCGTCCGACCCGCTGTTTTCAAACAACAGGAGTTCCTGCGCCACAACGCGGCGGTCCTGTGGAATACTGTAATAGGCCGGATCGTTCTCATTCAAAGCCTGGTGGATTTCCTTTAAAATGTCCGTGATGGAAAAGACTTTTCCCACAGCGATGCCGTCCTGGTGGAATGTTTCCGTCTGCCTTGCGAACATCTCGATCCGGTTGAGAATTTCAGGCTCGTGCAAGCCGTTTTCACGATGGGTATCCATCATGATCTCCAGGGTAATACTCCCTTTGAGCCGGGTATCGATGAAACCGAGATCCTGTTTGTAAGAAGAGCTGTCCGGAAAATACTCGACGATATTGTGAGAAAAATTAAGCAGAAATACCGCCGGGAAAAACACCATAAAAACCAAGCCACCGACCACCATGATTTTTTTTCGGTGGGAAGTGGATATAACGGCAATTGCTTCGAGAAACCGATCCATGGTCCCCATACGGGTTTGGATATCATGTTTTGCAGTGATCCGTGCCAAGGCCAGCAGCGGAGGTAATAGAACAACCGTGTACAGAAGCGCAAGCACCACGCCGGCAGCAGCAAAGATACCGATCTCTGCGATAGCTCTGAGATCGGCAAAGAGAAAAGAGAGCACACCGGCGGTGGTGGTCAGACTTGTCATGAGTATGGGAATTCCCGAGTGCCCCAGGGCCCTTGCAATAGCATCTTTTTTGCTCTGTCCCCGGTCAAGCATCCGATAGAAGATGGCCAGCACATGTACCGAATCGCAAACACCTACAGACAAAAGAAACGCCGGAATGACGGTGGTGGTAATCTTGATTGGGACACCGGTAAGAGACATGAGGCCGATAGTGGAAAACAGGGCGGAATTGATGATGATCATGGGCAGGATCACACCGGAAATTCTTCGGAAAAGAATCCCCAGAAACAATGCCACGGATACCAGCGATAGCAATATGCATCTGCGGATATCACTCATGGTGGCACGGTTAAAGGCATCCACCACCACCGGGCCACCGGACACTGTTATTGGAAAATCGTTCTTGTTGTGGCGCCCCACCACCCGGTTGATGGCCGTCACCACTTCTCTATTCTCTTTTTCCGAAAAATAATGAGGCGTTTCTCCGGGCGGTGCCCTTTCAGAGATCTGCTCATCAAATGTATCCAGAATATCTTCAGCCTGCAAAGCTTCCACTGTCACAGCTGCTTCTGTCTCAACGATAATGGCAGTTACCCGGGCATTCTCGGATATGATGTAATTGAGATAGAACGGGTTCGATAGAACCTCTTTTTTTAACTGTGCTAAATCCGCCGGTTTCCCGGGCCAGTCTTCCAGGAGATCCTGTACGATAAGGCTGTCTTTCTCTCCCCGAGTGCTTCGGGCGTTGATCAGGCTGGTGACTTCCCTGAGATAGGGAATCTCTTCCTCAAGGTCCTGGTGGAAAGATTGAAGCCGTGACAAAAAGGTGTTGCTGAATATTTCCGGGGATTCAACAGCGATGACAATCAATTCCGCCCGGCCAAACTGGTCCCGAAACCGATTGTATTCCAAAAGACTGGGATCTTCTTTCTTGAGAAGAGCCTCCGATGAGGTGTCTATGGAGATGGAAGGAATCTGATATGCAAAAAACCCCACCACCAGACACGAGGCCAGCAACACCTTAATGGGGTTGCTGTACAACCATGCACCCAGCCATTCAAATCGCTTCTCTATTATATCTCTCAAATTAGACATGCGTGCGGACAATCATCATCCAACCGTTTAAGTGTTGTAATTTGGTGTTTGGGATTTTATGTTTTCTTAGTCATGGCTTTTCGTTCTGCTGCAAGTTCTGCAAGCAACTGTTGGATGGTCCAGTTCTCCGATGTAGGTGTCAGCGTGGCCCACAAGGCGTTCATCATACCGGCTTTCTTGCACACCGTCATGAGGTTGATGAGCTCGTTTTGTGAAATACCCGCAACAACGATTGCCCGTGGAAGATTTGAAGAAACAGACTCACCACTGTTGTCGGGGAGCTGCAAGAGTGCCGACAGTGCCATGTCGCCCTGATCTTCCGACACCCATATTCTTGGGACCTCCCGCATACCGGCCATTTCGAGAACGGCTCCAAACTTTGGCTGGGCGCCTGATGGGAACCCGCACAGCAACAACTTCCGGGGACCAAAAAGCGGTTTGTCCGATGTCGTAACCTTTTCAAATGTTGCATCCACCATCTGAATACTCCTTGTAGAAGCTATCTAATAAATAGTGATCCGATTGTAATTATTTCTACAACAATCTGTCAAATGCGCCAGTATTATGGTATGTCCCCCATAAAACATTGGGTGTCAAGCGGCAACATAAATGCAATAATGGGTATGGAAAATCACTTTTTCTTACCGGAATGGAGTATACACAATGACAGAGCTGATACCACAGGACAAACTAAAAAAAGCCACGGGCGTTATCTGCAAACAAGGCATGTTCCCCTTCCCACTCAGTGAAACAGCCATGACCATTATCGGTCGCGTGGTAAAAGAAGAAAAAGAGCTCGATCTGATCTGCGCATTCAATGAAGCCTCCTCACAAACCATGGAGCAGCTCAAACAGACCAGTGGCTTTTCCGGGGAAAATATCGAAAGACTCACCAACAGCCTTGCCAGGGCGGGTTTGCTCTTCAACCAGCCCAGCTCGAGCGGTGTGATGATTTACCGGCTACTCCCGCTGGTGATGATTGGTCTTATGGAATACAAATTCATGACCCAGTTGACCGGCAGCGACGAGGAGCGGGAGCTGGCTGAGCTGTTCGAAACCCTTCTGGCAGAATTGAAAGACGAGATCCAGAACAACTACGATGCACTCAAACCCCTGTTTGAAGTCGCACCGGCTGTTGATCGGACCGTTGCCACGGGCAAAACAGACGATGGGAAAATAATCCAAAAAATAAAGGTCGACCAGAGCGTGGACATGCCGGAAGATTTTGTCCTGCCGAGCCAGACAATTGAGGACATCATCAACAAGTTTGACGAAATTGCCGTAGGATACTGTTTCTGCAGGCAACGGCGAAGTCTTCTGGGGGATGATTGTGCCACCAGCGCCCCCACTCTGAATTGCTTTACTTTCGGCAAATCCGCACGGCATACGGTTGCCCAGGGCTTTGCCAAGAAAATCACAAGAGCAGAAGCTCTGCAGATTATGAAAGAAGCAGAAGAAGCCGGTCTCGTCCACAAAGCCTTCCACCCCGGATCCAGGGAAACCAGTCTGGAAACGAGCATCTGCAACTGCTGCAAGGACTGTTGCGACACCTTCGGTCTCTGGCGGAACGGGACGATGCCGCTC
>JASJGV010000067.1:0-4545 GCA_033791325.1 Desulfobacterales bacterium
GCACCTCGATGGTATCGCCCTCATACCCCAGGGCCTTGTAGTCTATGTAATTGGTTTTGCCGATCAGGTCTTTTACATCGCGACCCATTTCGGCCATGTGTTTAAAATCGACACCTTTTTTGACCAGTGCTTCAAACGACACATCCGGTCGATTCTGGTGACACTTCCCGCAATAGGGTGCCTTGGACAAGGATGCATGGCATTCGGCGCAGGAGAGTGCTTGCTCTTTAGGCACCACTTCATGGGTGAGACCCCAGTACATGGCCGTCTCCACAAACTCATATGCCCCGCTGTAGGCAAGGTTCGCGGCTTTCATGCCGTCCTGGGAAGCCTTGTCCCAATCCCAGTGTTCCCAGTATCCCTGCCAAAGCTTGGGTGCGATCAGGTATTTGTATACGGCATCACTGATCTGTTTTCCCTTGTGAAGCTTGAAGGGGTAAATTCGCGAGGCCGGGTCGCTTATGTCGCCTACCGGCATGGTGAGGTTGGTGACACCATTGTCATTGATACGATCACCGAGGAGATAGCGTTTAACCGTACCATTGTACCATTTATAGGTCGGCTTGGCCGCTTCCTTCCACTCGAAGGACCCTTTTTTCTTCTGGTAAACGGGTTTGCCGTATTTGTCCTTGGGCTTTTTTATATCCTTTCCGGCCGTAGACCAGTCCCAGTAAACCTTGGTGGGGTTGCCCTTTGAATACACCGGAATGTGGCAGGTCTGGCAGGCCACGTGCCGGGTATGCTTGTTGAGGTGGTGATCGATCAGCTCAGCGCCGACATGGGGGCTGTCCGTGTGACAATACTCGCAGGAAAGATCTCCTTCCACTGCGGGGACCGATATGCTGCGGCCGGATATCATGTGGTTTCTGGTTTTATGGCAGTCCTGGCAACGGAAATCGAGTCCACCACCCGTGATCCCCATGTGTACATCGTGGCTTTTATCGGGTTTGACCAGGATGGAACTCATATCCCCATGCTTGACGGCATCGCCGCCACCACCACGGAAATGGCAGTTGATGCCACATGTCGACCGGCTGGGCCTGCCCACATTTTGAGCAATGGCCGCCAGATCCAGATTCTTTTCAGGGAACCCGGCAGCAGGTGGTGCTTTTCTATATTTTCCCGTGGTGTCATGGCAGACCAGACAGTCGATGGCTGCCATATCGTTAAAATCGAAGTCCCCATCTTTCCAGCCATAGCCGATATGGCAACTGGTACAGCGCGCCCAGTTCCCATTCAGGTTGATACAGAAGTTATTGATGGTGGCATGGTTTTTTCCCAGGTCTACCCGTTTTTCATGGCCAACGGTATAGGGCGAAGGCCCATGCCAATTCCAGTGCACGGTTTTTAAAATGGCTTTGCCCTCTTTCTCATGGCAGGACAAACAATTTTGTGTTACCGCAAGCGCATCCACTTTTCCTTCCAGTTTCACCAATTGATTGTGGTTGGGCACTTTTTTGGCATGACAGGCCAGACAGTCGGTTGGTGCCCTGGTGTCCAGGGTCCTGACCATGGGGCCTCTCACCATGGCACTGTAAAGAATGGGGCCACGGGTATGGGGTACCTGTTCCGACTCCTGATGGCAATCCATACAGAGTTGGTGATAGGCGCCCTTAAGACCCGGGGTGCCCAGATCTTTAACATTAAAGGGATCGCTATGGCATGACGAACAGGCAACCGGTTCCATTTTTCGTTTTCTGAGTTCAACCATGGACAGCGGTTCACCGTAGGTGTCACTTTCGTCCCTGGGTGTTCGATGGTGACAAATCGTACACTCCCCCAGCACATTGGCGTGTTTGCTGTGCATGAATCGAACCGGTTCATAAAGATCACTGTATTTGTTGATGATCGGACTGTCGAGAATCTGTACTTTTGGGGCATCAGCAATAGAGGGGGTAATATCCTTCTCCAGCGGGAGGATCGACTTCGTCAACTGGCCGGCCTCGGCCTGGGAGGTAACTCCCTGGATCATCAGAGCAACGCCTACCGCCAGGATGGCAATAAGGACGGGGGACATCTTTTTCGGATGGGCTCCGAGCACTGGAAAGATAAAAACGGCGACCCGGTAGACAAACATGAGCGTGGCAATCAGGCCGACGGTGATAAAGATTTCACCCAGGGCCGGAAAGTAGGAAACAATCTTATAGGGGGGGGTGTAGCTGACGACAAATACATTGATGCGGTTCAAAAGTATGCCCAGGATAAAAATGGTAGAAGCAAAAAACAACCACCCCGGAGATCTCCGAACCCTTCTGAACAGAAGTAAAAGAAAGGGAAGGATCACCCCGACACCCAACTCCACCAGAAAAGCATTGGTCTGGTAGGTGCCGTCTAAGAGGTAGACATAGCTCTTTCTCACAATCATATCGCCTATCTTGAACACCAGATAGGTTCCCATGAACACCGGTATGTATTTGGCCAGCGGGGTCAATACCGACATTTCAGGTTCACGGCCAAAGGATTTGGAAACCAGGATGGATTCAAAGGTGACCATCGGGTATCCTGCGGCAAATGCCGACAGCAGGAACAGCAAGGGCAGGATCGGTGTGTACCAGAGGGGGTGGACCTTGTAGGGAGCGATGAGCATGAGGGATCCCAGGCTCGACTGATGTAGGCAAGACAGGACAATGCCGGCAATAATGAAGATAAACATAATTTTGCCGAGGATTTTATCGGCAATGCCCAGCAGTGTTTCGATGAGGGTGTTGAGCCTGGAAAGCACCCCGGGGAGATTGACGCGTCCTCGAAACCGCTCCACCACGATGGGAATAAATTCGATGTATAGCACATGCAGATAAATCATAACGCAAATGGCAACCTCGAACAGAACCGAGTTACCGTTGTGGTTGAAAATAGGGCTGGTGATGTTCCAGTAACGTCCCACATCCACCAGCAAGCCAAGTACAACAAAGGTATACCCCAGCATGGCCGTGAGTAGAGCCGGACGGATGACGGCATGATACTGATCCCGGTTGAACACATAGGCGATGGCACCGGTTGTGAAACCCCCGGCCGCAAGAGCGACGCCGGAAGCGACATCGATGCCGATCCAGATGCCCCAGGGGTACTGGTTGTTCAGGTTGGAAACCGTGCCAATACCGTAGATAAACCTTGCCAAAACAAAAGCGCCCCCGATAACCATCAATGCCATCATCACCATGACACCCGGTGTAAGAAACTTTTCTTCAACGGGTGCGGCCGTTTCGTGGGTGTTCATGGGGTGTCTCCTTTCTTTGAACCGCTTTCATCTGTTTCCTCCTGGGACCCTTTCAGGAATCCGGTTAACCACATAACCCCGCCGAGTACCGCATAGAGACCAATGGGTGCAGCGAAGTACTGAAACAGACCGTGCTGAATCGCTTCCGAAAGTCGCGGCGGTGCCTTTTTGCCGAGTTTAGGAAAACCAATGGCCTCGAAGGGCTCGGATGCCAGATAGAGCCAGGATGTTCCCCCGACTTCATGTTCGCCGTAAATATGATCGACATATTTGCCCGGGTTGTTTTTGATCCTCCAGCGGGCCAGTTCCAGCAGGTCTTTCTTATTCCCAAAGGTCATAACCTCTCTCGGGCATACCTGGGCGCAGGCCGGAAGCCCTCCGTCCTTTATGTAATTGAAGCAGAACGTACACTTTCTCACATGAGGGGTCAGCGCATTGTCATATTCGTAAGCCGGTACCTGAAAAGGACAAGCCACCATACAATAGCGGCAGCCGATACATTTTTTCACATCGTACACCACGGCTCCGTTAGACTCCTTGGTCAGTGCTCCCACGATGCATGCGGAGACGCAGGAAGGGTCGTTGCAGTGCATACACTGGAACTTGACAAAGCTTGGCCGCTGTCGCCAGGTCAAGGTCCCGATGTCTTTGGGGTAGTATTTGTTGACGACGGTATAGGATGTTTCATCCATGCGACGTTCGTTTTCCAGAACGGTCAGCTCCTCGAATGACTCATCGGGTCTGGGTAGACCGTGCCGCTGATTGCAGGCTTCTTCACACTTTCGGCATCCGACACACAAGGTTGTATCAACCAGGCATCCATAATTTTCATCAAGGCTTCCCTGCTCAGTCGACGCAAGCGATGTTTTATTTCCCATAACAGCACTTGTGGCTGTCAATCCGGATAATTTAAGAAAATGCCTTCTGTTAATCTCCATAAAAATCCTCCCCAGGTAGGATCAGCGTTACGCTTTTTGTATGTAAATGTGATAATTGCCTTTGTCTATCTGCTCTTTGATGATCTGGTCTTTGGAGCGCTCAATTATCAAGGCAAGGTCTTTTGCCACCGCTTGATCTTTCAAGTAAACGCATACAACTTCGCCCTTTGTCATTATATTGAGTTGTTTTTTGCACTGAAGCAGACAAATCGGTGGTAATAAACCCGTGAGATCTAATTTTTCATTTGATGGCATGATCACCTCTTGAACCGCAACAGTGTGAGACCTTTGCAAAACACTCCCTTTTGCCCCATTTCCGTGTTAGGCTCAAATTATAATCCTCAAAATACTTTATGTCTTCATGTGGTTAAAGTTTTCACCTTCCTTGAA
>JASJGV010000068.1:0-8797 GCA_033791325.1 Desulfobacterales bacterium
GCAAGCTATCCACCACTCTCGAAGTACTGGGTACCCATGCAGATCTAAATTTGCGCAAAGCAGTGGCCATGCCCCATGATATATCTGAGAGATTCGACACCCAGATCGCGACGGACAAACAGCTCGACTGGGAGGCACCCCATAGCGGGGCCATTAAGCTATAGCCATTTAGGTGTATAGACTGTAGACTGTTAGGCGGTCAGCAGCTAATAGCCTATCAACCTGATATGCTACGGCCTATTTGCTCCTGGATCACTCGAATATTATTGGTATGAAATTGCAAAGTCTGGCAGAAACCCAGTCGGAGGAATAACCATGTTAAAAACGAGAATCACGGAAATGTTCGGTATCGAACGTCCCATTGTCCAGGGGGGGCTCATGTGGATTGCCCGGTCCGAGTTGGCGTCGGCGGTGGGAAATGCCGGCGGCATCGGGTTTATGACAGCCCTGACCTTTCCCGAACCGGAAGGGTTGCGCGCGGAAATCCGGAAGTGCCGGGAATTGACCGACAAGCCTTTTGGCGTCAATTTGACGTTTTTACCAACCATGCGACCACCGGATTATCCTGCCTATATCGATGTCTGCATCCAGGAGGGCATCCGGTTTATCGAAACTGCCGGAAGAAACCCCGAACCGTATATGGACCAACTCAAGTCCACCGGAATTAAGGTTGTCCACAAGTGCACCTCGGTGAGACACGCTGTCAAGGCGGAAAAGATCGGCTGCGATGCTGTCAGTATCGATGGGTTTGAAGCCGCAGGACACCCTGGCGAAGACGATGTGACAACCATGATCCTGGTGCCGCTGACCCGGGATGCCATCGATCTTCCCATCATCGCATCCGGGGGGCTTGGTAACGGTCGTGGATTGGTTGGTGCCCTGGGGTTGGGTGCGGACGGGATAAACATGGGTACCCGTTTCGTGGCAACCCGGGAAGCACCGGTGCATCCCAATGTGAAGCAGGCCCTTGTCGAGCACAGTGAGCTTGACACGCGTCTGATCATGCGGACGCTTCGAAATACAGAACGGGTCATGCACAACCCGGTCGTGGACAAGGTGCTCGAAATTGAAAGCCGGGGAAACACAAAGATCGAGGAGATTGTTCCCTTTGTTTCCGGGCTGGTGGGAAAGGAGATGCTCGAGCAGGGACAGATGGATAAAGGAATTCTGGCCGCCGGGCAGACCATGGGGTTTGTACAGGATATTCCAACATGCCGGGAACTGCTGGACCGTATCATGGCAGAAGCTGAACAGATTATAATAGAGAAATTTTCTCAGGTAATCACGCGTAACCCGTCACGTTTCATGAAATGTTCGGGAGAAGGAGATGTGAGATGATAGATCTTTTTGAAACGACTCAGATAAATGGCATGCCACTGAAAAACCGGTTTGTCCGTTCTGCGACAGGGGAAGGCATGGCGGCCGACAATGGTGCTGCCACACCCGACCTGATCAAACTCATGGCCGATCTTGCCCAAGGGGGTGTCGGCTTGATCATCAGCAGTCATGCTTATGTCAGCAAAGAGGGTCAGGCCGGACCCTGGCAGTTGGGTGTTTATGCGGACAATCTCGTACCCGGTCTGATCAATCGATGGCGATCCGGGGATCATGCAAGGTCAGCCTGTCTTTCCGATAACAAGTGCTTCGGGCCTATTATGGCGGGCAAGGGCTTGTTTTGTGTCATGGATCGGAAAGAACAGGAAAACGCTTAGATAACTTATATGGAAGATAACAAGCAACATGCCCTGGAAAATTTGACTGCAGCGATATATGTGCTGGATGGTGGAATCATCCGCTATGCCAACAGGGCCCTGTTGCAGATGTTGGGTTACAGCGACCCTGTGGAAATTGTCGGGAAAAACATCCTGGACATCGTTCATCCAGATGACAGACTGTTGCTTGACAACACCACAATGGAATTGAACCGGACGACCGGAAACCTGGGACCAATGGTTTTCAGGTTAACCAAAAGGGATGGATCCTTTGTGTGGGTCAGCGGGCATCATCCTGGTGGAGCGACGCAATCAGATTTAAGTGGTATAGGGTGCTTGATCGATGTCACGAAACTAAAAAACAGGGAAGCCGCCCTGAGTGAAACAGAGGAGAACTATCGGATTGTCCTCGACGACATCGAGGATGGCTACCTGGAAAACGATCTGTCCGGCAATACCATTTTCTGTAACGATGCTGTTTGCAGAATTCTTGGTGTTACCCGTGAATGGCTGATGGGCAGAAACTATCGCGAAGCCACCGACGAAGAAACGGCCAATGCCTGTTACCAGGCTTTTAACCGGGTCTATCTGACCGGTATTCCCAGCAAGTCCTTTATATTCGAGACATTTACCAGGGGCGGTCTTCGAAAAATACTCGAGTATTCCATATCATTGAAAAAAGACTCAAAAGGAGAGCCCGCAGGATTTCGCAGTATCGTTCGAGACATCACAGACCAGAAGCGGGCTATGGCAGACGCCATGGCGCACCGCAGTCGACTCAGGGCTATTTTTCGTAGTGTGAAAGACGCTATTATCACCGTGGATACAGATCTCAGGGTGATCGAGGCCAACCAGGCAGCGCAAACGATCTGTGGTTTGGAAACGAAGCATATTATTGGAAAGGTATTTACATCTGTTTCCAACCAGTGTGACAATGCCTGCCATGAGGTGTTGCTGGAGACGCTGAAACGGAAATCAAGTGTCAAGGGTTACCAGGTGGAGTGCGGCAACCCGCAGCGGCCGTCTCAGAAATCGGATCTTTCTTGTTCTCCCCTTATGGACAAGAACGGCAAATTCATGGGCGCTGTTCTTGTTATCAGGGATATTACAAGATTGAACGAGCTGGAAAGAGAGCTTGCAGAGCGAAGCCGGTTTCAGAAAATCATCGGTAAAAGCCGACGAATGCGGGAAATTTACAAGCTGATGGAGGATCTTGCCGACCTGGAGACCACTGTTTTAATTACAGGTGACAGCGGGACGGGCAAAGAGCTGGTGGCCAGGGCCCTTCACAATATCGGTAACCGGGCATTCAAGCCTTTTGTGGCGGTGAACTGCTCGGCTCTGGCTGAAAATCTGCTCGAAAGCGAACTCTTCGGACATGTAAAAGGGGCTTTTACCGGCGCGGTCAAAGATGCCCGGGGCCGGTTTGAGACAGCAAACGGGGGCACCATACATCTGGACGAAATTGGTGATATCTCGGCGAGAATTCAACTGAAACTACTCAGGGTGTTGCAGGAAAAATAATTCGAACGGGTGGGGGATTCCCTTACCATGAGGGCGGATGTCCGTATCGTAGCCAGTACGAATAAGAACTTGAAACAGAAAGTCCTGAGTGGCGAATTCCGGGAAGATCTATATTACCGGCTCAAAGTCGTCGAAATCCAACTCCCCCCCTTGCGTGACCGTCTGGGGGATGTTCCCTTGCTGGTGGATCATTTTATTCAGAAATTTAACAAGACCTTCGGCAAGCAGATCGAAAAACTGGGCGATGAGGTTCTGGGGGTTTTTATGGGGTATCACTGGCCTGGGAATATCCGGGAACTGGAGCATACCATTGAACATGCTTTTGTTCTTTGTCATGACAACACCATTCACCTGCGGCACATTCCGACCGAGGTCCGGGAGCTGTCGACGGCCAGGAAAGGCCCGGCCAGGAAAGCGCCTGAAAAAGATCGTACGGACATCGAGGCGATTCTGAAGCAGACTGACTGGAATGTCGCCAAATCGGCGCGCTTGTTGGGCATCGGCCGCAGAACGCTGTACAGAAGAATCGCACAGTACCGTCTTGTAAGGCCATCGCGTTAACGGGTGACCATCCACAAATGGCTCTTTTGCGTGATTTTTGTGTTGGGCGCCAAGCTTTAACCCGCCAGAATATATAACTATTTCTGCGGTTCTTCAATCCAAGAAATTTTATACCGCTTGTCATGATAATGTTCCGAAAATTGGATGGCGGCATAAGGGTTTGTAGCAGACAAACGGTCCTCAATCGGAACGTTTGTCTGACAACCCCTATATAGAAAATCCGTTGATTCTTGATGGATATGGAAAAGGGCTATTATGAAATCAGATTTGAGAAAATCAAAAAGAGAACTTGCTGAAGAGTTGCAGGCGTTAAGAATACGATCTGCAGAAACAGATTTTTTGCAGAAACGCCTTAAGGGTGTCGAGAAATCATACCATGAACTGCAGAACCGCTTTGCGGAGCTCTCCAAGACATATGAACATGAGTGCTATGAAAAAGATCGTACAGAAGAAACCCTCAGTATAGCGCACGTTATCATTAGCAATAGCCCGGCAATCCTTTTTCGACGAATTGCCGGAACTGACCCTCGGTTGGTGTATGTTTCTGATAACATAAGCCAAATGGGGTACACCGCTGAAGAATTTCTAAGCGGAGATGTTAAATTTCGGGATATCGTGCACGCGGAGGATTTGGAGCGGATAAGAGATGAAATAGAAGGATACAGTGATAAAGATGTTGAAGAATACACACAGGTCTATCGCTGTTTAACTAAAACCGGTGATATCCGCTGGGTTGAAGATCAAACATCGGTAGTCCGAGAGGCAGATGGGACGCCAACGCATAATCAGGGTATTCTGGTGGATATAACCGATAAAAAACTTGCTGAAGAGCAAATACGCAAAAGTGAGGAAAAGTTTCGACGGATTGTGGAAACAGCCGTCGAGGGATTTATCCTGATGAATGAAAATCTGGTAATCATAGATGTCAATGACGCATATTGTAGAATGTTGGGATATTCAAGGGAGGATCTGATTGGCAAAACACCCTTTGATCTTGCCACAGAAACGTTCAAACAGTTTCTGTTAACAAACAAACAGACCATTCTTTTGAAGGAACGCCGGGTTTTTGAGGGCAGCTACATTGCTAAAGACGGGCATCAGGTTCCTGTTCTGATTCATGGCAGCACGCTCACGGATGACCAGGAAAATGTCATCGGCAATATGGCCTTTGTGACAGATATGACCGAACCCAAAAAAACATTGGCGCTTGCAAGTGAAGTCCAAAAGAGCTTGCTCCCCCAGGGAAAACCACTTGTCAAGGGGCTCGACATCGCAGGAAAAAACGTTTCCTGCGATGAGATTGGCGGTGACTATTTCGACTTTCTCTGGCAACGTGACTCCCAGAAAGGTCCTTTTAGTGTCGTTGTCGGCGACATTTCCGGCCACGGGGTGGACTCAGCCTTGCTAATGACGACCGCACGGGCTTTTTTACGGATGCGTGCTTCTCAGCCCGGGACCATTTCTGAGATTATTACAGCCATGAATCGTCATCTTACCAGAGATGTTCTTGAATCCGGCATGTTTATGACCCTATTTTATTTGACGATTGATCCGAGTGAAAGAAACCTCGAATGGGTCCGCGCCGGACATGATGCGGCTATCGTATATGACCCGAGTAAGGACCGGTTTGAGGAACTCATGGGTCAAGGTGTTGCGCTGGGTGTAAATGAGGCGTTTGACTACAAGAAAAATGATTGGAGCGGTTTAGAAAATGGACAAATCATTGCAATCGGAACCGATGGCATCTGGGAAGCGTTCAACAAAGAAGGAGAGATGTTTGGAAAGGATCGCTTTCGCAGTATCATTCGAAGCAACTCAAAAGCAGGCGCCAGCCATATTTTAAATGCTGTTTATAACGAATTAAGTCGACATACGCATGGACAAAAATCCGAGGACGATATTACCCTGGTGATAATTAAAGTAGAGGGCTTGGTTTAAATTTCGGAACATTATTATGACAAGCGGTAAAAAAATCGTGCTACGATTTTATTTATCGACAATCCGGTCGAATATGGACGAAAATGGCTCTTCTGGATATTCCTGTCGGAAGTGGCGGAGTGGCTATGGTCTGTCCAATGCTGCCAGTTCCTCGTACATCTCGATTTCAGGCGGTGCTGCCAGCAGGGGCTGGATGGACGCGAAAAGTGCTTTGAAATGCGGTGTGGCACTGTGGTGTTTCAACGCATCGGCATCTTTGTACTTTTCGTAGAACATGAACAGCCCAGGCTCCTTGCCGGATTTGTGGAGTGTGTACATCTCTGTCCCCTCCTCGGATGCCACTTTCTTTACCATGTCCCGCAACTCTGTTTCCAGAATGGCTTCTTTTCCTTCCAGGGCTTTTAGTCTGGCGACGACGATCATATGAACCTCCAAGTCGATATAGGTTTACTGCAAGCGTGGGATATTTAACCCTGTCCGATCCTGTTGTCAACATCGACATGCTATAGAAAAATATGTGCCATAGCGCACTTGTGTGCCGACACATAACTGTGCCATGGCACATGATTATGATTACATGCGTTCTAACGATGGAAGCAATCAAGCATTAATATCGTCATATCAGTTGGTTATAAATTAGACCGATTTTCAATGGGCTGGCATGGTATTTGAAACGCCTGATATATTACCTCAAGTCAGACCATTTGACCAAGCGAAAGTGTTTAAGCGATGACTCAATTTACAGGTGCCATGGTAACTTTCATCAACAATCAGAACTATACCACTGAGATCGACAGAGCCGGAAAGCCTGTCCTGTTGTTATGTATGCCCAATGGGCCTGATTTTTCAGACCAATCCACCCTATTGCACCGGGTTGCAAAAAAATACAAAGATGCTGTTAAGGTCTGCCTGCTTGAGGAAGAGCTCATCAATGGTTTCAAACAGATGCTGCGTATCAAGGGTACACCGGTATATCTGTTGTTTTTCCGGGGCAAAGAAAAGGGACGGATGCTTGGCATGGCAGGTGAGGAACAATTGACGGCATTTCTATTCCGTCACTTTCCGAATCCGGGCCGGGACCCGGGAGAGGCAGCATCATGGGAATGATACTCACGGAACCATACCAGGAGAGTCTGTAATGAGTGAAATCTATATGATCCGTCATGGCCAGGCATCCTTTGGCGAGAAAAATTATGACCGTCTATCCCCCATGGGAATCGTGCAGGCAGAAATTGTCGCCAGGCATTGGGTCGGGATAGGCAGAAAGATCGACGCCATTTATGTGGGCAGTATGAAACGGCAGATCGATACGGCAGAAGCGCTGGTATCAAGCTTTAAAGATAAGCGGATGTCTGTTCCGGAAATTATTTCGGACGAGTCCTTTGACGAATACGACTCTGCATCGGTATTTGAGGCTCAACTACCTGGAATGATAGAAGAGAACCCATCCATTTCGGAAAAGCTTACAGATATTTACAAGGATAAAAGGACGTTTCAGCTCCTGTTTGAGGAAGCGATGAACCGCTGGGTCTCCGGTGCCTGTGGTATACCGGGAGCTGTCACGTGGAATGGCTTCAAAGACCGGGTGCTGAGTGGTGTTGATCGGATTATGCAGATACAGGGGGCCAAAAAGACACTGGCCGTATTTACTTCCGGGGGACCTATTTCGGTGGTGGTTCAGGGAGCCCTGGGCCTGACCGACAAGTCGGCCATGGCCCAATCCTGGCAGATCATGAATGCGTCCATCAGCCGGTTTAAATACAATACCAAGGGTCTCGCACTGGCAGGTTTTAACGATATCACACACCTTGAACTGGAAAATGACGACAAGCTGCTGACCTATCGTTAAGTAGAAAAATACAAATTAAAGAACGAGGAGGTACAATGGATTTTAGCATATCGGAAAAAATGCAGACCATACTCGGGATGATGAAGGAGTTTGTAGAAAAAGAGCTCATTCCCCTGGAAGCTGAATTCTTGACCAGTGATACCCGGAGCCTGCTCCCGGTCATTGCGGAGAAACAGAAAATGGTCAAACAGATGGAACTGTGGGCACCCAACCACCCCAAGGAATACGGGGGCATGGGACTCAACCTGGTGGAACACGGCCTGGTTTCAGAGGTTCTGGGCGGGTGCATGTTGGGTTTTCTGGTTTTCGGGTGCCAGGCACCGGATGCTGGAAATATCGAAATACTTCACCAGTATGGTACGGATGAGCAGAAGGAGACCTGGCTCAAGCCGCTTGTGGATGGCCGGATCCGGTCCTGTTTTTCCATGACCGAAGTCGACCTGCCCGGCTCGAACCCGGTGATGATGGATACCACCGCCGTTAAAGATGGTGACGATTATGTGATTAACGGCCATAAATGGTATACTTCTTCCGCTGATGGTGCAAAATTTGCCATTGTCATGGCCAAGACCAACCCGGATGCATCACCCTATCTGCGTGCGAGTATGATCATCGTACCCACGGACACCCCCGGTTTCAATCTTGTACGCAATATTCCGGTCATGGGACATGCCGGAGACGACTACTTCAGTCATGCCGAAATTTTGTATCAATCGTGCCGGGTGCCACAGAAAAATCTTCTTGGTAACGAGGGGCATGGGTTTGTCATTGCCCAGGATAGACTCGGACCGGGGCGGATTCATCACTGTATGCGCTGGATCGGTATCTGCAACCGGGTCTTCGATCTGATGTGCCATCGGGCGCAAACCCGGGTGATTGCCCCCGGAAAGACACTGGCCTCCAAACAGATCATTCAGTCGTGGATAGCGGAGAGTGCCGCGGAAATCCGGGCTGCCCGGCTGATGACTCTCCACACGGCCTGGACCATCGAGAACCTGGGCGTCAAAGAAGCCCGCCAGGATATTTCCCTGATCAAATTCATGGTGGCGAACACCATGCAGAAGGTGATTGACCGGGCCCTGCAGGTACACGGCGGGCTGGGTATGACAGACGACACAATTATTTCCTTTTTCTACCGTCACGAGCGAGCGGCAAGGATCTATGACGGTGCCGACGAGGTTCACAAGGTGTCCGTGGCCCGCAGGATTTTGAG
>JASJGV010000069.1:0-3889 GCA_033791325.1 Desulfobacterales bacterium
GTCTTGATAACGATTGACTTGAGTAGTTGATAGTCGATTGATAGAGGCAAAGAGACGGTTTCTGTGGAAGCTTGTGCCTGTAACGGGGAGAAAAAAACAAGTACAGGCAAAAGGAACAGGACCTTGATCAGAATTCCAGATATAATTTTCATTTAAGTCCTCTTGCAATCTGCAAGACTCATCGATCGGCAGACTGCATAGGAATTTACCAATATTGACTGCAAAAAAAACATCGTCAAATTATTGAGTTATATGTTTTCCTGAATACCCCTAAAATTTGGGGATCTCGTCGGAGTAGGAGAATTCTTTTGTTTCACAGAACACGAAAGTTTTGAAGTTTGAAATGGAAGTCTTTTCTGGAGTTGATTTATAATAATCAGTTCAAGTATTGGGTTTGAAGATTCTTCTGTGGTCTCGAAAAAAAAATGGATCTTATTTATTGATCGTTTATTATGGGTTAGAGATTACAATCTATAGGTGTTCAATATATTCTCTTTCGAAATGCACTTTACCCCCCCGGGTGAATATCCGCACCAGATGGACGCGCGGATCATTCGCGCCCCAATTTTCATAATACAAAAACATATTGTCGTCGTTGGCATGGTTGCAAGACGATAGAGAACCGCACATAAATTGGGTAAATGTATGCCCGCGATACAGATCCACGGATCGATTCAGCTCCAGTTCGTGGGTATGGCCGCAGAAAACGGTTTCGATTTTGTGCTTCCATACAAAATCAATTACGCGTTTGGAATTTTTAAGTGGCGCTTCATCGGTGCATAAAATGGAATGATGGATCAGTAGCAGTGGCACGTCATATTCCATCTGATTGATTTTGTCTGAAATCGCATTTAAGATCTCCTTTTCAACAAACCCCTGATCGCTATATAGTTCATTGGAATCGATGCCGATAATCAATACGGTTTTTCCATTTACAGGAATGGTTTCGATAAAATTTATATCGGTAAAATTTTCACGGACCTTGGTTATCTCCCGATTCAAAAAAAGATTTTTTTTGGTGTATTGCGTCATTTCAGACGAATAGATGATCTTCGGATCTAAAATATATTTCTTGAATAGCTCATGGGAACGCAGATTTCTTTTATCGTGATTTCCAATGACGGAGATGACATTTTTGCACTTGATTGCATTTAAGAAACGCCCTGCTTCCGCATACTCATCTTCCAGACCATCTGTCGTACTGTCTCCAGTGTTGATAACAATATCGGCAACGTATGAGTTCAACTTCTCCAGGAGAAGATTGTCGTCTCCCTCCCAGTGCCTGGGACCAAAATGAAGATCTGATATGTGTAATATATTCATCCAAGACTCCCTGTTGAAACCAAATTGTTACAGCTATTCAGTTAGACACGCTAACATTGCAGATATTAGCAATGCCATTGCATTGGGTAAAACCCTGTTTTCTATTTATAGTTTTAAAGCAGACTTTGCAATAGATTATCCTTCCCTGGGAGGATGCGTTTTTTGCCTCTGAAAAAACCCATACGTGTGTGCCTGCCTTACATAAAAAAAGTTAGTCATTTCCTTATTCCATGAACCATTTATTCCATGTCGAAGGAGCAAACCTGGTCATATTTGACCACTGGTCATATTTGACCCAATATTGTTGTGTTGACTCTCATCTACACCAGTACGGCCCCTCTGCGTATTATCTATATATTCAGTAAGATAAAATCAATACGGCCGTCGGGTCCAACATGGCACGAAAATTGATGATATTATTAATGGACAAAGACAGGCATTATGCCTGGCAATGGCCTGATTGGCAGCCTGATCGCTGCGACCACGGGTGTGATTGTATTCCTATAATATAGCGCGCGCGTGTTTAAAAAGGCGTAGGTTGAAATTTGCGATTAGATCATACCGAGCAAAAGATTTAATGGTACTGCTCTGCGAGTATGCCACGGCCCCCGAAGCGGCTACGCTGTTTGAGGTCGGTGCAACGCCGGCAGAAACCAAGCCAATCGCGTTATACGCCTTGCCTCATTTTCCAGAATTTATTCTCACACCTAAAAGGAGGACATGAACATGAAAAAAACCTGTCAAAAAGAAAAACACGCCAGCACCTTTACCCGTCGGTCATTTATAAAAAAATCTGCGGCCATGGGCCTGGGCGTATTTGCGACTGCGAGCATGGGGCCGTGGTTTATCAAAGATGCCATGTCATCTTCCGGAAAACTGAATCTTTTTACCTGGCCGGATTATTCAAAACCCGAGGTCATCAAGGCCTTTGAAAAAGCCACCGGCATCAAGGTCAAGGTGACCAACTACTCCTCCAACCAGGAGTGCATGAATAAACTGCGCGCCGCCCGCGCCAAAGGCTTCGACATCGCCCAGCCCTCTTTGACCGAATACGAACTACACATGGAATTTGAACTGTACCAAACCATGGATGAAAACAAAATTACCAACCTGAATAACCTTGAACCCTCCTTTTATGAAACATCAAAAAAACAGGGCGGTGAAATCCGTGGCAAACGCGTCGGCCTGCCTTATGACTGGGGCACAGAAGCAATGACGTTTAACACCGACAAACATGATTTTAAATATGGTGAACTTTCCTATGGTACCATGTGGGAGCCCGAATTCAAACAGAAGGTAACATGCCGGCCCCATTCGGTATTTATCGGTGCCGGGTTATACCTGGATGCCATTGGCAAGGTGCCCTCTGACAGGATGTTTGATACCTATCGCGATGAAACAAAAATGCGCAAAATATATGATGCAATCCTCAAGTTTTTGATCTCCAAAAAACAAAACATCAAAATGTTCTGGAATAACGCCCAGGATCACCAGCTGGCATTTTTGCAGAACGGCTGCGAAATTGGCCAGACCTGGGACGGTCCTATCCTGACCATGAAAAAGGGAGGCAAACCCGTTACCTACATGGCCCCCAAGGAAGGTGCCATGACCTGGGTTGACTCCATGGGCATCGTTAAGAATGCCGAGAACCTCGAGCAGGCCTACGCTTTCATCAACTGGGCCTATACAGCCGAAGCTGGCGCCATTATGGCCAAAAGCACCGGTTACAACAGCGTAGTAAAAGGCGTTGATGCTCTACTGGATGAAAAGACCAAACAGGGTTTCAGGGAGGCTTATCCGAAGGATGCGCTTGATAATCTTTGGTGGTATGTTTCCGAAGCACCATGGTTTGTCCCAGCGCGTACCGAATACAGAGATAAATTTCAGGCCGCTTAAATCCGGTTGCAAAACACCCACGCCCTGTTCCGATTTTTACAGAACAGGGCGTGTTTATTCTTTGCCATCGTTGGAAAGTACCTGCTAAAAATAGACCTGTGTCTCAAAACAACCTACCAAATGTAAGGAATTTATCGTATGGGGCAAGATGTTGAAATAGCCGATGTCGGCATGCGTTTCGGTGATTTTTATGCTGTTCACGATATTAATGTACATATCGAAGCCGGAGAATTTTTCAGCTTTTTGGGACCGTCGGGTTGTGGTAAAACCACATTACTGCGTCTGGTTTCCGGCTTTATGGATCCGACAAAGGGACAAATAAAGATAGGCGGCAAAGACATGAGAGGTATTGGATCGAACAATCGTCCAACCGCCATGATATTTCAGAACCTGGCTCTTTTCCCCCTGATGACGGTGATGGAAAATATCGGGTTCGGTCTGGAAGTGCGCGGTGTGCCGAAGGCGGAACGAATTAAAAAGGTGGAAGAACTCCTCGAGCTCGTGGATCTGCATGGCGTCGGAAACAGAAAGGTCAGTGAGCTTTCCGGTGGACAGATGCAGCGTGTGGCCATTGCCAGAGCTCTGGCGGTGAATCCTGCAGTTATACTGCTTGAAGAACCCTTGTACGCCCTGGAACTGAACCTGAGACACCAAATGCCCCCTGAATGGC
>JASJGV010000070.1:0-2661 GCA_033791325.1 Desulfobacterales bacterium
TTTCTTTGGTGGTGAAAAACGGATCAAATACCTTTTGCCGGGTAGCTTTGTCCATACCGATACCCGTGTCGGTAACCGCAATTTTAACATACTGACCGGCTGGGAGATTGTGATCCCTGGTCCCGGTTTTCTCGAGAAAACAGTTGCTTGTCTCAACATAAAGGTGTCCGCCCTGTGGCATGGCCTGCCAGGCATTGATAAAGAGATTGAGCAATACCTGTTCGATTTGACCCCGGTCGGCAATCACTGTCCAGACGTTTTCCTGTAGCTTTGTATGGATTTGGATGTCTTTCTTGGTTCTCCCGTAGATCTCGACGGATTCGTGAACCAACTTGTTGAGGTTTATCGGCAGGGCATGAAACTTTCCCTGTCTGGAGAGACCTAACAGTTGACGGGTAAGGCTGGCACCGCGTTTAACAAGCTGTTCGATCTGTTTCAACCGATCGTAGTGTACATGATTTTCATCCAGGTCAAACAGCATGAGGGAGGTATTGCCTAGAATACCGGTCATGAGGTTATTGAAATCGTGTGCAATACCGCCGGAAAGTGTTCCGAGAGCCTCCATTTTTTGTGCCTGCATCAACTTCTTTTCAAGTCGTTTGTTTTCCTCTTCCGCCTTCCGTCTTGCCGTAATGTCATGGGCAATACCGGTCACCTTCCAGGGATTTCCATGGGTATCATAGGAAAATCTTGAATGGATCAAAACCCAAAACTCGCGTTGATTTTTCCCCTTGATACGATACTCGACCGGGTCAGGGTTGCTTTCGCCGGCAGCGACTTTTTCAAGGAGTAATCCCAGTCTTGAAAGACTGTCTTCACTCAACAGGTCGGTGACATCCATTCTCATGAACTCTGCTTCCGAGTAACCGGTGTACTCACACATGACATCATTGACGCTTATAAAATGTCTTTCGATCATGTCAAATTCATAAATACCGGCCGGCGCATGATGGAAAAGATGGCGGTATTTGGCTTCACTCTCCTGCTGTGCTTCTTCCATTTTTTTTCGTTCGGTAATGTCGATGATGATGCCTCTCAAACCAGTGGGCTTACTATCACGGATGACGGCCGCCGAATGAAAAAGAGCCGGGAATGAGCTGCCATCTTTTCTGAGAGCGCGGTATTCTTTTAACCCGACATGCTCGCCACCGAGGATTTTCATGATATTGGTCATGCCTCTTTCTCGATCCTCGGGCACGATCATTTCGAGTGCATTAAGGCCATTGATGAATTCTGCCTCCGTGTATTGAAACTGGGTAAAGGCGGACTTGTTTACGAATGTCAAATCGCCCTGAACATCTACCTCAAAAATGATTTCCGGGAGCAGTTCGGCCATGTCCCTGAAACGCTCTTCGCTTTCCTGCAGCGCTTTTTCCGCAAACTTTCGTTCGGTAATATCTTCTCCGGAGCTCAGGGTGCCTGCAATGCTTCCATCTTTGTCCAGAATATGGGTGTTGTGCCATGCAATGATGTGTTCTTTTCCATCGGATGATTGGATTGGGTTTTCAAAATATTCAGAAGAGGCGGCCTTCCCCGACATCATCTGCTTGAAAACGGTACGGGTCTCATTTTTAAGCCGTTCCGGAATACAGTGATCAAACCAGTTTTTCCCGATGATCTCTTCCCTGGTTAAACCCAGCACCTGACATCCCTTTTTGTTCACGAGCCTTACCAGGCCATTTTTATCTAGAGCAACAAAAAGTACGCTGGAAATATCGAGATATAAACGAGCCTTGTCTCTTTCGGCTCGCAAGGCATCTTCAGCACGTATTTTTTCCGTTACATCCCTTAATGCACCAACAATGGCGACAACGCTGCCGCTGTTGTCCTTGATAGGTGATTCGTCGACTTCGAGCAGGGCATGCGATCCGTCCTGCTTCCTGATCTCCACAAGATAGGGCGGCTGCCGCTCACCGGTTCGGATAGTCCGTTCGGTTATCTCGAAACCCTTTTGATTGATGGGGTTGTCTGTGGAAAAATTTGTCCAGTTGACCATCATCTCTTCAGGGGTGTATCCCAGGATTTTTTTGGATGTAGGGCTCACATAAGAGAGGATATGGTTTGTATCATGGAGATAGAACAGCTCGTTGCTGTGTTCGATGATGATTCGCATTCTTTCCAGCAGATCATGATAACCGGGTTCTTTTTGCATCGGTTCAGTCCTTTTCACTTGATAATTGATAAACAATACTTTACTTGGCCTGATTTTTCAATTTGAAATAAAACAATACCAGGCTGATACCAACAAGACGGCAAAGAGGTGGATGATTTAGATCAGGGTTAACCCTATCTATGCTTTGTCAGGTTTTTTATGCAACCTTAGGGTTAAGCGGCACAGATACCATATCTGGGAAGGATATCGTGAATGATGCTGAAGCGATGCGCCAGCAAGGCATCGTGAAAGAGTTTCCAGTCACAGTCCAGAAAGGAGGGGTCGTATTGAAACAAGTCAGATTTTTTATCCCACAGTTTTCGGGTACCGAGGGCTAAATATTTCCAGGAGTCGACACCTCTTGCCTTGTAAGAAAGTTTGACAGGTGGAAATCCAAAGTGTCCTTTTTGAATGTGTTTTAACCATTTCAGGTGCCGCACGGTCTTGTCTTCATCTTTGTTGTTTTGGAAGAGGGTCAACAATTTGTTTCGGGTGCCGTATGTCAAGCC
>JASJGV010000071.1:0-3399 GCA_033791325.1 Desulfobacterales bacterium
GCATTGATCTGGTTGATGAAAACCTGGTTATACTCACTAATGGGAAGTTCCAGCAATAAATACACATGGGAGAAAGGTATGCGCTTCACCCGAAACAGCCTCGGCGATTTCTGGCACTTCTGCAAATAAGTTCTTTGCTACAACCCAGGCAACTATTTGGGGTGGATACCCCCTACAAGCGGTTCATAGATCCGGTATTGCGTCTCTTCTCCGGTTAGGGCATCACTTTGTCCCTGAATGGCGCTCCTTTCCTCGCTGTTGAGCCATCCGTTCCACTCTTCTGTCGAATTCCAGGTGGCGCGGATGAGGTATTCATCCTCACCCGGCGGATCAATGCATTTCAGTGACTCGCTTGATAAATAACCCGGTTGTGCCCGGGCAAGGGACCGCAATGCTACCATAAGGGGAGAAATTTTTTCAGCTTTATCCATTACAAATTTTCTTCTGATTAAAACCTGGACCGCCATAGTATCTCCTTTCATTCTTAATATATGTAAGATTCTGTCTCCATCGGGATACATCTCTCCATAAAGCACATCTTCTCCCGGACGCCATTCGGCGAACTGGGCTGGAGAGATGTAATCACCCTCTTCTATCTCTTCTTCAAGTCTTCAATGTCTTGCATCGCCAACATAAAGGTATCGGGTCTATGTTTGGAGTAGGCACCCGCCAGATATCTTCCTTTTTGCTTATTCATCGACATGCTAAGCCTCCTTGTTTTTGAAAATTCATAAACATTTAATATCGTTACGCAATTTTGCCAAGACCTGATGAGCTGTATTTATTATTGGGTGAACTGTCGGCGCCGATGTAAGCATTGGATGTGTGGCAATTTGCATCATATCCAACTCTCGCACGCTGACTTTCTTTTGAATTGCCAGGGCAACCATGTTGATAAGTTCACCCGCTGATGTGCCACCGGATATCTGGCCACCGAGAATGATTCCTGACCTATCTGCAAAAACGAGTTTGACTTTCAGCTCGCTAGCCCCGGGAAGCACTCCCGGATGACGATCAGACGCAATGGAAGTAGCTGCAACATACCGAAAGCCCTCTTTTTCACAATTGCGACAGGTCATGCCAGCGCTGGCAAAGGAAACACCACCCATTTTTGTGGAAAAGGCTGCAATGGTTCCCTGTATTTGATGTAAGACCCTGATCCCATAAATATTAGTCCCAACGTTCCTCGCTTCCGCGGTGGCGGTTGACGCTAACCATATAGGCGCGGGTTTCCTGGTAAAAAAATCTCGTTTCACAGCGCAATCGCCTATGGCAAAAACGTTCTCTTTATCGGTCCGCATATATTCATCCACCCATATAGACCCATTTTCAACCACTCGTAGACCGGCTTCCTGAGCCAAATTGGTTGCCGGCTTTGCACCAATACTGACCAGCACCAAATCGGTGGGAATCGTTTCTCCGTTATCCAAGGATACGGATTCAACACAATGGTCTCCATCAATGGATACAACCCGTCTGTTGGTGTGAACCTTTGTCCCTGCTTTGGTTAAAACATCATAAATTTGATCGCAGAATTCACCATCAAATGCAGTATATAACAGCTTGGGCTTGATTTCTATGATGTGGATTTCGGCATGTGCACCCCGGCATAGTTCATCGGCAAATTCTGCACCGATAAAACCGCCACCGATAATCGCAATTCTTTTAGCTTTATGAATTTCCTCGCGCAAAGCTGTAATTGCGGCCATGCTCTTGCGGATGGTGAAAACCCGCTTTTTATCTATCCCGGGAATTGATGGCAGAACTGCTTTTGTTCCAGTTGCCAAGACAAGACGCTCATAGTTTAGACGCCGGCCGTTTTCCATTGTCACCGATCGATCTTTTGGGTTAATGGAAATGACTTTGCCCACAATAATGTCGACACCTGCTTTTTCCAAAGGTATGTTGCCCATGATATTCTGCTTTGGGTCTGAAAGAGTGTACATCATATACGGAATTGCACAGGGAATTAAGCCATCGCCGATTTCCTTTATCATACAGACCGACTTTTCAGGATACACACTTTTAGCGGTTAGTGCGGTAATGATGCCAGCTGGGCCACCCCCGATAATAATTACGTTCGCGTCCATGTTAACCTCGATTGTATTTTATCTTTTGGCCCTGAAATCCTGAAGTTCCTATTTAGCGAGCACATTCCCCGTAGCTTGCTGCGAGGTTCTTGAATATCTACCAAGGATGCGCTCAGAAAGTTTCTACCGAATATCCTTCTGGCAAATGGGCACTGCCTTTTACACAGGGCAAACCCGTTTCGTTGGACACTTTTTTTAACAAGTCATCGACGTTTTCGCAAAAACCCTGACCCAGTTTCCATTTGCCGTTTTCTTTCCGGGAAAAGGAACAGGTGCAGAAATGAATGGCCTGAACGCCCTTTGCTTTCATAATTTTACCCAGGTTACCGACATTGTCTCCGGGGCAGCGGCAGGTAAAAACACCTGCCAGTTGGACCTCGTCGTAATTTGTAAAACCCTCCTTCGTTTCTTTCCAACATGTCAAGCAACCGGTCAGGGGGCACCTGTCCTCATTTTTTTCACATCGAATTAAACCGATATTCATCGTTGTCTCCTTTTTTTCAATGATCCGACTTCTCAACCGCATCAATTCTTAAAGCCAGATCAGGGCGATAAACAGCAGGAAAAAGAATCGCAGCGGCAGGCTGTAAGGAATATAGCCTGGGCGACAAAAATTCATGCGGCGGCAGATCCAATCTCTCTTACGGTAATCGCTTCTTGTTCACAAACTTCGATACAGCTTTCACAACCAACGCATTCCTCCGCATTGACCGGTACTGATTTTTCATCCTGCAGCTCATAAACCTCGACCGGACAAATATCCACACACTCACCACAGCCAATACATTTGTCATTGTCTACAATAACTTCATACATTTTTTGCTTTGCTCCTTATTGTTTGTTGTTCATCCTCTAAAATGCATAAATCTTGCCAATCTAAAGTGGAATATTTATTACTTATTATAACATGCGCTTATATGTTAAATGATAAGATTATGATTTGATTTTCTTGCCAGGAATAGAAGAATTGCAAAAAGATTATTTCGAAATATTCCTACAACCCACTTTCGAATTATTTCTAAACGGTTGCTTTTCTAAAGGGCTAAATCCCCGAGACTATATTGACGGCAGAAACCCTGTTGCCGGAAATAGAAGCCCACGGCCGCTCAGTCCAGATAGGTATAAGGAACATCAGATATATGTGTATGGAAAAACTGTTTAATTAATTGGCATAGAGGTTGCTTTAATTGGGTTATAAATATGCATGAACCAAAACATCGAGCGCATCCCCCGTAGTTTGCTGCGGGGTTAGCGAGCGAATCTAAATTAGGTTAAATTTCTTGCATTGAAGGAGCTTCACATGTCTAAA
>JASJGV010000072.1:0-3362 GCA_033791325.1 Desulfobacterales bacterium
GTCCCGATTATTGTGTCTTTTAAATAAGTTAAACAAATATTGACCGTTCCGATCCGGGTTTAGAGCGCAACCAAATTCGAAATATTAAGCACGAAATTCGAAACAAATTCAAAATTCAAATGACCGAATGAAAGAAACAAAAGCTTACCGATTGTAATGATTGGTTTTGTTTAGCCCTTTGGGTCATTATGATTTACCTTTTTGTTTCGAATTTCGTTATTCGGATTTGCGGCGTTCGCCTTGAGAATCTTACGGATTTTTGGGTACTTAAAAGCGCTATAGCCGTAGCGTTATTATATAAGGAACTTATGGGACGCAACACTAGTGGGAGAAAGTTTATGCCTTTAGAAACGACAATCGTTGAAATGGCCCAAGCGGCCAGGGCTGCCGCCCGGGAGATGGCGCGCTGTCCTTCTGAGCGCAAAAACAGGGTTTTACTGGCCATTGCCGATTCTATTGAGAAAGAGGCCGACCGGATAAAATCGGAAAATGCCAGAGATCTTGCGTATGCCCGTGACAAAGGGCTCAGCGCTGCCATGATTGATCGGCTGACCATCAGCGACGGCACTATCCGCTCCATGGCAGACGGGTTGCGGGAAGTGGTCGGGCTTTCTGATCCTGTGGGGGCTGCGGATGAAACCATTTTGCGGCCGAACGGCCTGCAGGTTTCCCGGGTGCGTATACCTCTGGGCGTGATCGGGATCATCTATGAATCCAGGCCGAATGTAACCATTGACGCTGCCGGCCTTTGTCTTAAATCGGGTAACGCTGCCATCCTGCGAGGTGGCTCTGAGGCGCTCCATTCTAATCAGGTTTTGGCCGCGATTATCCGAAAAGCGCTGGCGGATGCACATCTGCCGGAAGGGGCGGTGCAGGTCATACCTGTCCGGGACAGGGCCGCGGTCAACATTTTGCTGGAGCAGGAAGATTGCGTGGACCTGATCATACCCCGGGGCGGAGAGGGTCTGATCCGTTTCGTGGTCGCCCACTCTAAAATACCGGTTCTCAAGCATTACAAAGGTGTTTGCCACGTTTATGTGGATGCAGATGCGGACCTGGCCATGGCCACGGAGATTTGTTTTAACGCCAAAGTCCAGCGCCCGGGGGTCTGCAATGCCATGGAAACCCTGCTGGTGCACAAGGACGTGGCCGAAACGTTTTTACCTGCCATGGCGGAAAAATTCGTCGCTGCCGGAGTTGAAATAAGGGGTTGTCCGCAGACCGGCTCAATCCTGTCCGGGGTAAAGCCGGCCGTGGAAGCGGACTGGCCGGCCGAATTCCTTGATTTAATTATTGCCATCAAGGTGGTGGACCATATGGATCAGGCTGTCGCGCATATTGCCGCCTACAGCTCCAACCATACCGAAGCGATTGTGACCAATCATTACGGGCGAGCCCGGCAGTTTGTACGGGATATCGATTCATCGGTGGTCCTGGTGAACGCGTCTACCCGGTTTAATGACGGCGGGCAGCTTGGTTTGGGGGCGGAGATGGGGATCAGCACCTCCAAGCTGCATGCATTCGGCCCCATGGGGCTCAAGGAACTGACCACCACCAAATTTGTAGTGTTCGGGGATGGGCAGGTACGCGAATAAAACCGCATCACTATCCAATACCCAGGTTGAACCTTCAACATGTGGTGTTTCTATTGAATTAAGACAAGGCGGTCGCCCTGGGGCACTGTTTGGCGGTATCCAAAATTGAACAACGCACCAAGATTGGAAGCGGACGTAAGCACGGGAAACCAGTTTTCACTATTTAGATAGCTGCTGGAAAGCCTGCTTAAGTTTATCTGGAAGAATGACTGCTTTAACCGAGGCGTTTAACAAGATGCGTGTGATCAGGTATTAATCATCTCTGAATGCTATACGAATGAAATCGGAAATGATGGATGTTTTAAAGAACATGGCGCGATTCACCTAAAAACCCCGGGGCAGACCTGTTGGTCTTCCGGTGATAAAGATGCAGCCGGTGCAGGGCTCTTATTGTTTGACAATCAGGTTGCACAGGATATCGTGTGCGGCTTGTATGTCGAACAGCCCCATGTTCAACACGAGGTGGTACAGGGAGGGATCGTCATAGTCATATTTCCCGAGCTTTTTGTACAGGTTCGCCCGGCGCTTGTCCTCACTGTTCACCAGCCTGGCGGCCCGGCTCCGTGAGTAGTTGTACTGATCCATAATGAATTTTACCCGGTCTTCCATATCATCGATCAGCAGGATGTGGAAAACATCCGGGTGCCCTTTCAGTATGTATTGACTGCCGCGACCCAAAATTACCGAATTGCCTTCATCCGCCATCTGGACAATGGTCAACACAAGATAATCAAGATAAATTTTTTCGTCCAGGTAGCCGCGTTCATCTTTCAAAATACGGTCCACCATGTGTTGGGAAACGATACTTGAAATCGCTCGGGACATGAGGCCTCCAGCTTCTTTTTCAAACGATCTTACCCATTCGGTGGAAACATTGGCCTGCTTTGAGATCATTTGAATAATACTGCTGTCGGCGAACGTGTATCCCAGTGTTTCCGCGACCATTTTTCCAAGGGTTTTGCCGCCCGCGCCAAATTGTCTGGAAATGGTGAATACCGCCATGTAACCCTCCCGATAGTATTACAAATAGTTGCCCGGTCAGGCGTTGTCTGCTTAGTAACTCTAAGTCCTATTCCCCTGTCGGCAGGGAGCGTAATCTTCTAAAAACACAGGTATTGCCGAGGTGTTCCCGTTTTCCAGGTATATAGTCGGTCAGTCATTTTTTTCTGGTGGTATCAGCAATACCGGGAAAATAGAAGTTTCAATCAAGGTTTTCGTCAGGCTGCCCAGAATTCTTTCTTTCCAGGACTGTTTATTCTTTGCTCCGGCAACGATCATGGTTGCCCGGCATTCATGGGCAGCCTTTTCAATTTCCGTCTCCACTGTGCCTATGTAGACGTGCGGCCTTGAATGAATGCCTTCCGCCTCGAAAATATCGCAAATTCGTTCCAGCTTGTTGCGGGTTTCCTTGCGGGTTTTTTGTACGGCCATGGCTGAATCGGCATTAAGGCTTTTTTCATGGGCCACATGAGCCACATGAATTTCCTGGACGATGGCCCCGAGGTTTTTCAGACATGCAACAGCGCTGTCGCTGGCTGGAGACCAATCCGTTGTCATGAGAATCCGATCAAAAGGCTTGGCCGTGATGATGCCGCCGGGGGACAGGTTTTTATAGACTAGCACCGGTGCGCCGGTGCGGTGCAGGATTTCCGTTACCTCCGACTCTGAGAACAGTTTTTCCAATTTGCCTTTTTTGGTGGGACTCAGGACAATCAGGTCAACTTCTTCTTTGGTGGCCGCATCAACAACCTGTTTAACATAATCGCC
>JASJGV010000073.1:0-8679 GCA_033791325.1 Desulfobacterales bacterium
GACCCCGTCAACGGGACCGCGAATCCTGACATGCTGAAGCAATGCCTCAATCGCTGCTTCATATACACTTAATGAAAAGAAAGCAATCCTAACCTGACACGACCGACAAATTATATATTTTTCAAAATAACGTCCCGGTTATTCCTGGAGCCGTGAGGCTCATTTCGGAACATATTTATAAAAACGCCTGTGATCGCGGGGAATGCACACACTATTGCAGCTGCGCTCCCTCGACCCTGTTTCGCCCACCGTTCTTGGCTTTGTAAAGATATTTATCCACATGATTCAATATATCATCAACCAACAGGTTTTTTTTGAGCATATCTGGAGAAAACCCGGAAACACCAAAGCTAGCGGTAATACGTACCTCTTCGTCACCAATGGTGTGGTACTTTTCGGATACTACCGCCCGTAGTCGTTCGGCAAGATGTCTTGCACCTAAAAAATCAGTTTCAGGCAACACAACCAGGAATTCTTCGCCGCCATACCGTGCCGACCAATCAATCTGGTCCCTTATGGACGCTGATATACAACCAACAAAACCTTTCAATATGGTATCTCCTGCCACATGACCGAATTTGTCGTTAACCGATTTGAAATGATCTATATCGCATAAAATTAAGGAGAGAGGACGTTTATACCGAAGAGACCGTTTGATTTCCTGAGGTAATCTTTCGTTGAGATATCCCCGATTATAGATACCTGTCAGGGGGTCTGTAATGGAAAGAATCCGAATCTCTTCATTGGCGCTTTTCAATGATTTTTCCAAGTCCAGAATTCGAAGCCCATTCTTCAAACGTGCAAGCAGCTCGGCATGATTAGCCGGTTTTGTCAAATAATCATCGGCACCTGATTCAAGACCTGAAATAATGTCATCCTTGGAATCCTTTGCTGTCAGTAGTACAATGTAGACATATCCCTCTTGTTTTTCATTCCGGATAGCTTTACACAGCTCCGATCCGTCCATTTCCGGCATCAACCAGTCAGTTAACACAATCGGAAAAAAATGCTCTCTAAAAAGAGCCAGAGCCTCCTTTCCATTTTCCACCGAGGTAACCTTGAAACCTTCATTGATGAGAATTTTTTCCAGCATCTTCCGAGAAATCGGGTTATCTTCGACGAGAAGTATTGGATAAGAACCTTTCATATTCACCTCTGAACCGAAACAGTGAGTGCATTCCCCGTAGGTTCCGCCGTTCGGCTGTGCTTCGCATGCTGCGGGGTTAGCGAGCGAATCTAAATTAGACAGTCTTCCTTACGGTCGAAAAGTCCTCGTAGCTTGCTGCGAGGTTCTTCAATTTATCGGCCCAATCCGTTAACAGTTATTACAGGAAAAGGTGCATTTAAAATGATATATTGCGCCGTAGAGCCGAACAAAAGCTTTCCGACCTTTGACCTTTTCGATATCCCGATAAAAAGGAACTCATAGTCTTTTCCTTCAGAAAACTTCACGAGTTGTTCTCCGGATGAATAGATGTCCACAAGCAGGTGCGTATGATACTGGATGTCATTGTTTATGAATTGTTCTTTAATCCGAGCGTGAAATTCATCCTCCATCCGTTTGATCTCGTCTGTCGCCAGTGGTTCTTCCCTTTTAAAGGTGGAAACAACATCTATGGCAACATGCCACTCTTTGGCATATTTTTGAGCAAGCTTTAAGGTTGCTTTGGCGATATCGCTATCTTCGTAACATACCATCAGGTTACCACGATTTTCTTTGCTCTTGAAAAATTTCATCTGCATTCATCCAGTGCTGGTTTTCATCAGTCTATGCATTCGGTCAGTCAAGAAAGCGTCGTCAGGTGTCTATTGTTTTACTTATTTAATATCTTGATAATACTATATAAATATTAAAGAGTCAACTGCAGAAATCGCATGCCCGTACCGAATGTGCTTAATGGCAAAACAGACCGCTCCATCTCGTTTAAATCCTGGCACGGTGAACAACGGCACCAACCTGATCAATGTTCTTGACAAACACTTGTTTTGAGAATATTTTATCAATATTATAAGAGGTAAGCGAATGTTTGACGAAATTAGCTTAAAAATACTGAAGATTTTGCAGGAAAAAGCACGAATTCCAAATGTAGAAGTTGCAAGACAAGTGGACATGGCTCCGTCGGCTGTTTTTGAGCGAATTCGGAAGCTTGAGAAAATGGGATTTATCGACGGATATGAGGTCCGACTAAACCCGGAAAAATTTAAACGAAACCTGGTTGCCTTTATTACCATCCTTACAAGTGCCGGAGAAAGTGTGGCGCGGACAGGCAAACAACTCTCAGACATTCCCGAAGTCCAGGAAGTCCATCATGTAACGGGTGAAGATGGTTTTTTGGTGAAAGTTCGTATTTCCGATGTAGGGGAGCTGGGAAAACTGATCCAGGACAAAATCCTCAAGATAGCAGCCGTGAGAACAACGCATACCACCATTGTCATGTCTACTTTTAAGGAAACAGCGAGAATTCCAATAGATGCCCACGATATCATCTGATTCTATCTTATCCCGCACAGCTCCGATAAACAGTGATCTTCCGTACACATCGGAAAAGAAAAAAGCTAAAACCATATTAAAAATGAGGTGACACATGATTCGAATTAACGAAAACTATCAAAAACTGCAGTCGTCTTACCTGTTTGCTGAAATCAACAGACGTGTCAATCGACACCAGGCAGAAAACCCGGAAACGACACTTATCAAACTTGGAATTGGCGATGTGACCCGGGCACTGCCTGAAGCCTGCATCCAGGCTTTTCATCAGGCAATCGATGAGATGGCACAAGACCATACCTTTCGCGGATATGGCCCTGAACAGGGTTATCCTTTTTTGCGGGAAATCATCGCTAAAGAGGACTTTCAGAAATATGGTGCAGATATCCAGGCCGATGAAATTTTTGTCAGTGACGGTGCCAAATGTGATACCGGCAATATTCAAGAAATCTTTTCCCAGAAGATAGCGATTGCAATACCGGACCCGGTTTATCCAGTATATGTCGACACCAATGTTATGGCCGGGAGGACCGGGCGCTATCATGACGGCCGATATGAAGGCATCACCTATCTGGAAGGCCGCCAGGAAAACGGGTTTATCCCCCAGCTGCCTTCAACACCTGTGGATTTAATCTATCTATGCTACCCAAACAATCCTACCGGCGCAATGATCACCAAAAGC
Organism: Desulfobacterales bacterium; assembly: GCA_033791325.1. Lineage (GTDB taxonomy): Bacteria > Desulfobacterota > Desulfobacteria > Desulfobacterales > B30-G6 > B30-G6. Next base: position 3,171 of record JASJGV010000073.1, read on the forward strand.
CAACTGCGTCAATGGGTCGATTATGCAAGAGAGAACCGTGCGTTGATATTATACGATGCTGCCTATGAGGCATTTATTCGTGATGATGCCTTTCCCAGATCTATATTTGAAATCGAGGGTGCCCGGGAAGTTGCTATCGAGTTCAGGAGTTTTTCTAAAACAGCTGGATTTACCGGTACTCGTTGCGCTTATACCGTCGTACCCAAAGACTGTACCGGGTATACCGAAAGTGGTGATCCCCATTCGCTAAACGACCTGTGGAACCGCCGGCATACAACAAAATTCAATAGCGTTTCGTATCCCGTGCAAAAAGCCGCCGAGGCTGTTTACAGTCCGGAGGGAAGACGGCAAACGCGCAAGTTGATTGACTATTATCTAAAGAATGCAGCGCTGGTATTGAAAGAAATAACGGAAATGGGGTTCACGTGTATCGGCGGTGTCAATTCTCCTTATATTTGGGTAGACTGCCAGCGAGATTCCTGGGAATTTTTTGACCTGCTTCTGAAAAAAGCCGGTGTCGTCTGCACACCAGGTGCGGGGTTTGGAACCTGTGGTGAGGGATTTATCAGAATCAGTGCTTTCAACAATTATGAGAATGTCGCGACTGCCATGGATCGCATTAAATCAACCTTGTTTTAGTTACACCCATGCAAATCAAAAAGCGGTTCAAACCTAGCCGAAACACCCGGCAGTATCATGGAAATTGATCAGAGAGGAGAGATAAAGGCATGCCCATGTCGGAATCATTTAAGGACCGGCTTTTCCCGGTATTAACGGATATTGCCAGTCATTTTGGAACTCCATTCCACCTGTATGACGCGAAAGGCATTCAGGAAACCGGTAATAGTCTGATAAACGCTTTTTCAGACATCGAATTTTTCAGGGAATATTATGCCGTGAAAGCGCTTCCCAACCCCCGCATACTGAGGATATTAAAAGATCTCGGGTTCGGTTTTGATTGCAGTTCAATTCCTGAACTATTGCTTAGCCGTGAAATCGGGGCGGGTGGAGAAGATATCGTTTTTACATCCAACAACACCAGCACCGCAGAATTTGAAGAGGCGGCATCCAGCGGTGGATGCATCTTAAACCTCGATGATATCTCCCTGATCTCCAAAGTCCCACAGATGCCGGAACTGATCAGCTTTCGATACAACCCTGGAGCAAAAAGAACCGGAAACAGCATTATTGGCGATCCTCTCGAATCCAAATACGGGGTCAGTTCCACCCAGCTGTGCCGGGCGTATCAGATGGCCATTCAACGGGGTGCTAAAAAGCTGGGTATTCACACCATGCTGGCATCCAATGAATTGAACCATACCTACATGATCGATACGGTCCAGATGCTGCTGGAAACCGTGGAAATGCTGTCAGAAAATCTTGGCCAACAATTTGAATTTGTCAATATGGGGGGTGGGCTGGGAATTCCTTATCACCCTTCGGAAGCATCTTTGAATTTGAAAGAGATGGCCGCGGCCATCACCAGGCTTTTTGTTAAATTCAAAGACAGAAACGGTTATACGCCCAGGCTCTACTTGGAAAGCGGTCGATACATAACAGGACCACACGGTGTGCTGGTGACGCGCGCCATAAACCGAAAAGATATTTACCGCACCCATATCGGCGTGGATGCTTCTATGTCAGCCCTCATGCGTCCCGCCATATACGGCGCCTATCACCACATCGACATTCTCGGGAAAAATGCAACCGGCAGCGATAAAAAGGTCGATGTTGTGGGGTCCCTTTGTGAAAACAATGACAAGTTCGCCATTCAGCGACGCCTGCCGGATATCGATGCGGAGGACATTCTTTGCATACACGATACCGGCGCACATGGCCTTTCCATGGGATTCAACTATAATGGTCGCCTGCGACCAAAAGAGCTCCTGCTTGGTTCAGATGGTACCGTTGAGTTGATTCGAAGGGAAGAACGCACAGAAGATTATTTCGCCACCCTGAACTTTGAACCGGATGCCATCATGCCTGCAAAGCAAATTAATAAAGCCGCGTAACCCGCCCAGATTATTTTTATTTGACATCATCGGTGATAATTCAATAAAATCCTTTTTGGTGCTTTTTTGACGCAGCATTGTTGCTTGCCGGCAAAACGCATCCATTTCTCTCCGATATCAACAAGGCAAACATGCGGTCTAACTGCTTGTTCATTTATCATTACTGCTCTGGATAAAACCAACGGCTTTCTTTATAAATGTATTGCATCAAAACAAAAAGAATAACATTGGAACTTGAAATCGTGCCCGTTGCAGAGCTGTTGCAGCACGAACAAATAATTCCGCATAAAGCCAGCAGACTTACCTATGAGTTTAAAAATCTTGCGCATCTTCAAAACCCGGTCATTGTCGATGAGAACCATGTTGTCTTGGATGGCAACCATCGGATGCATGTTTTCAAAGCCTTGAACTTCAGGCACATTCCTGTTTGTAAAATCGACTATTTGAATGCGAATACAAAGTTGCGATGCTGGTTCAGACTGCTCGGACACGTTCGAAATATCGATACCATCAAAAAAGCCTTTGAAGCACTCGGGTGCCTCATTCATCCAATTCCAGATAAATCGGCCCTGAGGGAAGCCCTGGAGATAAACACGGATATGTGCGGCATTCAACTGGTGGATTGCTGCATCTTAATTGAATTCCCGGAGAGTGTATCACAAGATGCGGTGGCGACATTTGATCTATTGCAGCAAATCCAGCAACAACTAATATCTATGGAGATATCCCTGGACTACATTCCCTGCAACGCGGTTCATACAGAGAAGTTCTGCCAAAAATTGAATGCCGACGAAGCCGTTGTCTGGACACCCAGGTTGACCAAAAAGGCCGTCATAGCCTCTGCAAAGAAAAAACAGATATTTGCACCCAAAACAACTCGCCACGTAATTCCGGCCAGACCTCTCAATGTCAATGTTCCGGGATTTTGGCTTAAGGAGAATATTTCTCTGGAAGAAATCAATCAACGATTTGAAACTTTCTTACAGACAAAAAAAGTGAGGCGTTTCGGACCTGGTCAAGTTATCGATGGCCGCTATTATGAAGAAGAACTGTTCGTTTTTTTCAGCTCACAAGGAAAGGGTTTACAATGAAAGCAAAACAGAAATTAATCAGCGTCTCCGCCTTTGGACCCTATACGCCCGGCCTGGTTGCGCTAATTACGAATAAGATATTTGAAATGGAAGGCAACATCGTTGATGTTGAAGAAAACTGCAGACGGGGTCTTTTTTCTATTTTTCTGGTGGTTGATTTCTCCACATCAAAACACACGACAGAACGTATCATCTCAATACTGAGTGAGATACAGGAAGAGACCGGAATCAAAATCATTCTCGCTCGCTATGATGACAAGGCGGCCTTTCTGCCATCCCAACACGAAAGCCATCTTGTAACCATCATCGGTGTTGACCAGCCAGGTATTATCGCCAAGGTATCAAGCCTGTTCCACAGGTACAGCGTCACCATTGAAAAGTGCCGGATGATCGCCCGGGGTGCTTTCTTTTCCATGGAGGTGGTCATAGATACCAGCACAATGCTTGACAACCCTGAAATATCCCATGATGCAGGCATCAAGAAAATGAAGACCGAGCTGAGGAAACTGTGTACTGAAATTGATCAAAGCGTCGTAATCCAAAGCGGTGACATCTATCAAAGAAGTAAAAAACTGGTGGTCTTTGATGTTGAATCCAGTTTGGTGCAGCAGGCTTCCCTCAAAAAATTCATAAAAACAATCAACGGGAGAATGCAAATCAGCAACGACGTTTGCGGGCCTCGGGAAACAGTTGACGGTCAGGAGGAAGCGCTGGTTGATAATGCTAAAAGGCTAAAAGGTCTATCTGCCGATGATCTTGAAAAATATATTGATATTCTACAGTTGAATCCTGGCACCTTTGAACTTATAAAGATATTGAAATCCATGGGATTTAAAATTGCCCTGTTATCATCCGGGTTCAATTTTTTCATTAAAATAATTTTTGAAACCGCCGGAGTGGATTATGCGTTTTCAAATACCCTGGAGATAGATGAAACAGGTATATTTACTGGAAACCTGGAACAACCCATTATTACAAACGACACCAAAGAAGAATTGCTCGAGTTTATTATGCAGAATGAAAATATCCGCAGCGAACAAATCATAGCGGTGGGGGACGGTTCTAAAGCATCCCATTTCATTAAGAATGTCGGTCTTTCTATTGCATTGAAACCTGAAAACCCAAGCGTTATGACCGATGGTGTGCTCAGCAATGACCAGCTTCTTAATGTGCTCTACTGCCTGGGCATACCCAAGGAAGAGCTGAGCAAGTATCTTTCCGGCTGACTTGATACGATGACATGGAGGCGTTATATGCGAGAGGGGCTCGTTTCTCTACAACACATTGAAGCAAACGAAAAAGAATTTCTTGTCAACCTGGTGGCTCTATGCCCGGATGGTGTTATTGCCATCAATCGATCCGGATTGATCACCATTTTTAACCGGGCAGCCGAAGCGTTGACCGGTCATAGTGCCGAGGACACCATCGGCAAAAGAAACATCATTGATATTTACCCATCCCCAGAAATTGCCAGAGATATAAAAAGACATCTCTATTCCGACACATATGGAGAAAAAGGGTACCTAGAAGGCTATAGCATTGAGATTAAAACAGAGACCGGACAGAAGATTCCAATCCGTCTTTCCGCTGCCTTAATCTACAAGAACAATGAAGAGGTCGGCAGTGTGGGGTTTTTTCACGACTTGAGCCCCCAGAAGAAGATTGAAAAGAAACTACGCCGACTCTCCATAACCGATGCGTTAACCGGGCTTTACAATCAGCGTCATTTTTATTCAACCCTTTCAAAAGAAATAGGACGCGCCTTGAGGTACCAACGATCCTTGAGCCTCATCTGTATTGACCTGGATCATTTCAAAGACTGTAACGACCAGTTGGGACACCTGGAAGGGGATAATATTCTACGAATCGTTGGAAAGCTGCTTTTGGACATCGTTCGAAAATCTGATACGGCTTATCGATATGGCGGCGACGAGTTTTTCGTCCTTCTGCCTGAGGCTGAATTGCAAAATGCAAAGCAAACCTGTGAAAAAATCAGAACAAGTTTCAATGCTCACTGGCCATATGATGTGGCCTATAAAGACATCGACCTTAAGCCGGTAACACTCAGTGCCGGTGTGGCCCAGTTGGAAGAGAACGAAACCGCTGAAACCTTGATTAAACGGTCTGATTTCGCCATGTACGAAGCCAAGCGCCAGGGAGGTGATGTGGTGGTAGCCCTCCGCCACATCACCTCCTGATCTCGTAATACGCGGTTTCATATCGTACGATAGAAAACAAATCGGGTATGCATAAAAAGAAACCCATCAAATCGATCTAACCGATCAAGCGAGGGAAAATGAACTTCAAACACCTGACCATTGAAAAAAAACGTCATGTGGCAACCGTCATCTTCAATCGCCCGAATGCGCTGAATGCATTGACGGTTCAACTCATGCATGAAATTAT
>JASJGV010000074.1:0-4302 GCA_033791325.1 Desulfobacterales bacterium
CCAGGCCCAGAATCATCACCACCAGCAGATAATGCACGGTGATAAAACGGCTCGTGGCACCGAGGGTCTTGGCGATGGCCATGGTGTACGTCTTTTCCTTTAAAAAAGCCGTCAGGGCGCTCTGGATGCCGATGCCCGCAAGCAAAAGGGTAAAAATACCGATGAGATTCAAGAAAAACAATAAATTATTAAAAAACCGCTGCATGCGCGAATTGGTGGTCTGAAAGGTCTCAACCCGCTCTATATCGGCATTTGCCGATTTGCCAAGCGTGGCCGCGATGGTTTCCAGGTCAGCGGGATCGTGGACTTTCAGCAGCAGCTTGTGATGCACGCGGCTGGTTTTGTCGACCAGCCCCAGGGCGTCCAGGTCGGCCGGGTGAATAAAAACGCGCGGGCCGAAAGAAAAGAATGTGACCGGTCGATCCGGCTCAAGAGTTACCACATCCACAATGGTTAAAGCGGCGTTGCCCACCCGCAATGTGTCACCGACGGCCAGGGAAAGCCTTTCCAGCAGCCCCGACGCCACAATGGTGGTCCCCGGCTGCAGGGCCCGGTCAAAACGGCTGCCCGAAGCCAGTTCGACCTGCCCGTAAAAAGGATAACCACGCCCGGCCACCTTCAGCATGGCCAGCAAGGAGCGGTTCTCGGCGGTGTTCCGGACGATCGAATAAAACTCGTACAAACGCGCTTCTGAAAGGCGACCGTCCTCCCGCAACCGGGATACGGCGGTTGTTAGTGCCGGGCTAAACACATAATGGGACCGAATAATTATATCACCGGCGTGCAGGCGACGCGCATCATTCATCAAGGCCCGATGAACACTGGCGGAAAAGCCATTGAGGGCAATCAGCGTAATCATCGACAGGACAACACAAAGAACAAACACGGTGGCCTGCTTCCGGGAACGCATGATTTGTCTTTTTATGAAGGGGATATGCAGCATCAGTTAGGCCTGTCCACCACCCGGCCGTCCGCCAGGGTAATGATCCGATCCGCACGCACGGCAACCTCCGGGCTGTGGGTAACCAGGACCAGGGTGGTCTGGCTCTCGTTTTTTGCCTGGAGCAGCAGGTCAAGGATTGCCCGGCCGTTTTCCGAATCAAGGTTGCCCGTGGGTTCGTCCGCAAAGATGACTTTGGGATCGTTTACCAGCGCCCGGCAAATGGCAACCCGCTGTTTCTCGCCGCCTGAAAGCTGGTGGGAAAAATTGTGGCGGCGATGCCCCAAACCCACGCGGTCCATCAGCCGGGCGGCTTTCTTGCGGGCATTCTTGTCCCCACCGAGTTCAGCGGGAAACATGATGTTTTCCTGAGCGGTGAGTCCCGGTACCAGGTGGAAGCTCTGGAACACATACCCGATATCCTTATTTCTAAATGCTGCCAGGGTATCCTCGGACATATCCGTGATATCCTGGTTCTCAATGAACACCCGGCCACGCGACGGCCGATCCAACCCGGACAACAATGTCAGTAAGGTGGTCTTCCCGCTGCCGCTGCTGCCCTTGATGACAAGAAATTCCTCAGGTTCAACGCTGAGGGTCACCTCTTCCAGAACGTTGATGTCCCGGTCCCCTATCGTGAATATCTTGGTGAGCTGTTCAGCCCGGAGTATTGCCATGTTTTATGCCGTTTCGAGAGCTTATCCCGTGATTGGATTTGGAAAATCGTGCTGTATGCGCTGTCAGTGAGAAATAACATAAGCCCAACACCTTCCCGGGTCAATAGGCCACGCCGCTCAAAAATATTTCAAACATATTGGTCATTATCACAGATAAGTTAAGAGTTTTTTTTCTGGGCTCAATAAAAAAAACAGTCATGCCTGTTGACAGCGCATATAAAACGGCTTAACTTCATTTCGAAAGTTATCGAAATTTAAACATGTTGAGGGGAAGCATGAAAACAGCAAAGCTGGCCAAAATCCTGAAAGCGCTTTCAAACCAGAAAAGGCTTGAGCTTTACCTGGAGGTTGCCAGGCACAGTGAACGGGATTTCGAGGCCAAGGAAAATGAGTGCTTTGTTTGCGACATTATGGAGTCGCTCAAAATCGGGGCGCCGACTGTTTCCCATCACCTCAAGGAACTTTCCAATGCCGATCTGATCACCACGGAAAGGCGTGGGAAATTCCTGGTAGCAAAGGCGAAAAAAGGCACGCTGAGGGAAGCGCAAAAAGTTCTCAGTATTGTCGATTCATCGCTTTAGCCCCAACGGTTTAAAGTTCGTCAGAGTCTAAAAATTGAATCATTGTAGTTGTCCCAGAACGACAACACTATGAACCTAAATAGAATTGAATGTTAAACCCAAAAAAAAATGGCCTAAAGGCCTGAATTAGGAGTTAATCATGAATAAATTATCAAAGAAAACGGCATTTGTTCTGATCGGAATTCTGACACTCTCTCTGGTAGCCGGGAATGTCCTCTTCGCGGATGATAGAGGCGAAGCGGCATGGGGCCTCATTTCTGAGGATGACGTCGCTTTTGTATCCGGTGCTTTTGTAGCGGGTTCCGGCTCCGGCAGCAACCAGGATTCACAGCTGACGGGTAGTCTTGTCTCCGCAGCAGATCTGGATTTTCTGGCAGAGCCCTTTAACGAGACCCTCGTTGCGACCGGGTCTTCCGGCAGCGAGGCAAGCTACAACGTCGTAACCGCAGCGGATATCAATTTCATTCGCAACGGTTTGGTTGGATCGGATACATCCAACCTGGTCTGCATGGTTGACGGTGTCCAGGCCTCTGGCAAGTTGTGCGTTAATTAGAGCAAATTGACCGACGAAACAACCGTTACCTCCTTTTAAATAAATACCTCACCGGACATTGCAGAATGACTCTGCAATGTCCGGCAACCTTTCTGCAGCATTCTCCTTTTTGCACTGCGTATTCAAGTTTCAAGTGCACCACTATTCAGACTAGTGTTATCACCAAAATCAACTAATTTTATAAAGAACGCCCCCCCTGCTCTACTCGAAATTACCGCATTTACAATTAGTTACCCTACTTTATGGCTTGACAAAATGGCAAATATTCGTTATCGCAAGCAGGGTCGTCGATTTCCCCATTTTGGCGCCGGTTGATATCCGGTCCGCGATGTACTGAAATGCTTCCGGCAACGGTCGCTGCATACCAGTTTCCTACACTTACGCTAATTAAGGAACCTTAGCCCGCAAAATGCTGCTTATTCCAATTATAGGTAAAATCAGTTGGCGAAACCCACCTTTTATCACGATCAGTCTTATACTGATAAATTGCATCATTTATTTCTCCTTTCAACTGGGGGAAAACAAGGTCTACCATCACCTCCAGGAGCACTATTTCAAATCGGGACTTCTGGAAATCGAAGTTCCCAGGTACTTAGCCTACGTCGACGGAAAGCCATACGCCCAAGCTTACAGCCAGGAATTTTCCCGGATGACACAAGATTCAATTGGCCCTGTCACTGCCAAACTCTTTAAAGACACCCTGTTCCAAAAGGAACTGGATAGTGACAGACTTATTACTCCCGAAGATCCGGTCTATGGAAAATGGAAAGGCCTGCGTAAAGTTCATCTGTCCCTCTACGAATCGATAGTATCGGTTCATTACGGTTTTAGACCGGCGCAGGCCAGGCCGATCACCTGGTTGAGCCACATGTTTCTGCACGGCAGTGTGAGCCACCTGATCGGAAATATGATTTTCCTGTGGCTTGTCGGCTGTATTTTAGAATACGGCATCGGGCGTCGGTACTACCCGGTTGTGTATATATTAGGCGGCCTCTTTGCAGTGTTGCTCTATTTCGCTGTGAAGCATGCTTCGACCATACCTCTGGTGGGCGCCTCCGGTGCGATCGCCGGTTTAATGGGAGCATTTGCGGTAATTTTCGGGAAAGAGCGGGTGCGCATTTTTCTTTCGCTTGGGTTTTACTTCAACTACTTCAAAGTGAGAGCAATCTATCTTCTGCCCCTTTGGATGGGCAGTGAGCTTTACCAGCTATTTTTCGGCGGCGTGAGCCAGGTGGCCTACACGGCCCACCTTGGCGGCCTGGCGGGCGGCGCTGGTTTGGCATTTTTTTACCTGCGTGTCATCGGTGCGGTGGATACCGAGATTCTCCAGGATAATGGGGAAGACAAGGTATCACCCAAACTCGAAACCGCTATGACCCACATGGGCAAACTGGAGTTCGGCAAAGCCAGGCGCCTGCTGTTGGAACTGCGGTCTGAGGAACCGGACCGCACCGATATTTTGCGGCTCCTGTTCAACATCGACCGCCATTTCCCTGAAAAAAAGGCGGTGCACCAGACAACCACGGCCTATCTCAGACGGTTGGGCGGAGA
>JASJGV010000075.1:0-9658 GCA_033791325.1 Desulfobacterales bacterium
CAGATTTTCTTCGCTCTGAATCATGACCAGCAGCAGGGATGTATTGGGGATTTTTATGTGACCGACGATCAAGGGGTGTCCTGCGTCGTTCTTTATCTGGAACGCTTTGCTTTTATTATCGTTCTCGGGCAGGGAGGAGACTATTTTTTGTTGAATGCGTTTACAGCAATCGGCCAGGTTTTTCAACAGATCGTCGGTGTCGGCAATAAAGATCGATTCACCTTCCCCGATGGCTATTTTTGAAAGCAGCTGAGATACTTTTTTGGAGCCGACCCTCTTTTCGGTGGAATCTTTTCCGGTTTTCATGCCCAGGGCTTCCTGGTCTTCGGACAAAAGATAGACGATAACCTGCTGCAGGTTTTCAAGCAGTCGTCGGGACTGATCCATTGCCTCGGATTGGGCCGCTTCCCGTATGGACTGATAGCTGACAAAGGAAAGACTTAAAAACGGTACAAGAGCGATAATAAGCGTGAGCACCACCATGAGTTTCCATTTTCGGCGTAAGCCGTAGGATTGATGGTGAGAGTCTCCGGGGATTTCTAAATGATCCCAAAATTTAGGCTTAAATTTTTCCAGCACCGTTGATATCTCCAGTATCTTGACTCCTGTTATTGCCTGCTGTTGATTTTGGCGTGGGCCTTTTTAAGGATATCACCCAGTTCATCAATATCCACCGGTTTTTGCAGATAGGCGAAAGCCCCCATGGCCATACACTGTTCCTGGTCGTCCCTGGAACCATGACCGGTCAAAACAATTACTTCGATTTTGGGTCGGGTCTGTTTGATTCTCTGGAGCATATCCATACCGTTGATCCCCGGCATTTTGAGATCGATAATCATTACATCCGGTTCATCCTGGGCGACAACATCCATGGCCGATTCGGCGTCAAAGGCCACGGCGGCGCCTACATCCCTGATCTGGAGCCGCTCTGAAAGCGTTTCGATAAACTCACGTTCATCATCTACCAGCAGGACTTTCGATGGCAATTTAAAATCATGTTTGCGGTAGATGCTGGATTGGTGGAACGATTTTCCCACAACCGTATTGACGGCAGAGACGCCCGGGACTTTTTCGACGATGTTTTTCAGTTCTTCCTGAAGACGGTTCAAAACAAGCACCGGTCTGTTGATGGTCAAGGTGATTTCACCGGCATTGGCGTCTACACCGCAGTGATGACCGTTCCTGGCCAGCGCAACATCAACGTCTGCGGCGAGTCTGAAATCTATGACCGCCTGGTTTGAATCTGAAGTCGCACGAATGATATCTTTGGCTGCATTTTGAATGATTGTGTTTGCAGCTTCTTCAGGTTTTTTTTTGCCCATCGGAATCACCATGTCGTGGAGTGACGGGTTCCACGGGTCATCTATGTCAAAAAGCAGGGTTGTCCAGGCAGCACAATCTCCATCAGAGCGCCTGATTGATTTTTGCGCCTCTTTCCTGGATAACGATTCCCGCTCAACAGCGTTGGAAATTCGGGATTTTAAATCGGCAATCAGGCAAACCCCGAGGGCGTGACTGATTTTTCTGGGTAACAATAGTGCGGAATAGCCACTGACGATGAATTCACTTTTATCCAATAAACGGGATAAGGCAAGTTTTAAATGAGCCACAGCGGTTTCTTTTTCACGGGTGAATTTGTTGAACACAGAAGTCCTGGCTGAAAAAGCCCGAAATAATTTCGTTTCCGACATGTTGGAAAATTTTGCAGAGGCCTGCACGACCTCCTGATCCGTTATTTTCTGAATACCGGTGGTTTCTATGATATTTCGAACCACTTCATTCTGTAGGCAATGGGATCCGCTGAATAGTTTGATAATGGCCATGGTTCTTCTCCTATGCACTTCGTGCGACATTAGCCCTACGGGCGTCATTTCGCCTGCGGCTGTCATTTGTCCTTCGGACGACATTAGCGCTACGCGTGTCATTACGCCTGCGGCTGTCATTTATGGTCATTAACCCTTCGGGCGTCATTAGCGCTACGCGCGTAATTAATTGTGGCTAATAGCTGAACCTAAAACCTAATACCTAATACCATGTGCTACCCTCCAACCTTTGTAGCCCCCTCTAACCCTTTGACCCTTCTCTATCCGTTTCCGACGTTTGGTAAACCACATTTTTTAAGGGGCAGTTTTCAACCTCACTGTTTAAATGTGTTTTTTCATGGATGAAGCGCAAGGCTGTATGGATGTTAGGAAAGATATGATCCTTGCCGATCTTGGTAGCCAGGTGCGTGCGTTCCAACACTGTCATGACCGAATCGTTGACACCACTCAAGGAGATATCGATCCCGGCGCTTCTAATTCTGTCGATCAAGAGAGACAATGTTTCCTGTCCGGAAGCATCGATATCATTGATACCGTTCGATACCAGGAGAATATGTTTCAGATCCGGCTGATTTTTTCGATGGGCGGCGATCTGTTCTTCAAGATAACTTGAATTGGCAAAAAAGAGGGGCCCGTCAAAGCGGACCACATCGATGTAGCGGCATGTTTTGAGTCCGAAGACCAGCGCATCATGCAGTCCTTTGTCTGCGCTCAGAGACAGTGTTGCAATACCGGGACGCATGGACTTGTATAAAAATACCGCCAGAGACAGACCGCCACCCACGAATAGACCCTTGTCAAGATGCGGCGCAAACATGAGCGTGCTCAGAAATGTCAGCACCGAAATGATACCGTCATGGCGTTTGGCACGCCAGGCGTAGACAAAGCCGGAGATGTTGATCAACCCGACGACCGCCATCATGATCACCGCTGCCAGGACAGATTGTGGGAGATGGTAGAAAAGCGGTGTAAAAAACAGCAGACATGCCAGAACGATCAGACTGGAGAAAACAGACGACATGCCCGTGACAGCACCTGCTTTAAGGTTAACCGCTGATCGGGAAAAAGAGCCGGAAACCGGGTACCCACTGAAAAATGCGCTTGCCATGTTGGCCAGCCCCTGTCCCAGTAACTCCTGGTTGGGATCGAGTCGCTGACCTGTTTTGGCTGCCATTGCCTTGGCAATGGAGATGGCCTCCATAAATCCCAGCAATGCAATGATAACAGCAAAAGGCAGCAGGTGGCTGAAGGCGGATATGTTAAATGGTACCGGCTTCAACGACGGCATACCTTTGGGAATTTGTCCCACAACCTCACCGCCTCCCATAAAGGTGACCTGATTTGGATCGATGGAGTCATTACCCACAGAAATACGATAGATTCGTTTGTCCAGGGTATTGTCCTGGTTATTGCTGGCTTTTACCATGAAACTGATTCTGCCATCTGGCTGTATTGTCTGCACAAACAACAGGCGTCTGATTTTCTTACGAATGAGGTGAACCTGGTATTTCAATTGATCGATTTGAATGGTAAGCCCATCCACCTCTCTACGGGCATCGAGCATGGCAAAGATGTCATCTTTCTTTTTGGCGGAAAGCTGTTTTTGTTTCTGAAAGGAGCGTTGTTCCGATAGGGTGGGAATCATCTGGCTTATCTGATTGAAGCTTTCAATCAAATGGGCTGTTTCGGCATGATGTATGGCCGATATATTGATCTTGATATTATGCTCGAAATGGAGCGCCCATGAAATAAGGGTCGTTACGACAACGGCCACCAGGACGCCGGGCCATCGACTGTCAAGCCGCTTAGTGACAATCATAATCACAAAAGCTAAAACACCCATCAGGAGTGTCGGCCAGTGGGTATACAGGATAGCGGTTTCTACAACCCTGATGAGTGTTTCATAGTGGTAATCCCCTGTGTCTATGTGTACTCCCAGCATCTTGGGCAGCTGGGATGTGGCAATGATTATGGCGGCGGCATTGGTGAAGCCGTTAATTACGGGATGCGAGAGCAGGTTGATAATCAAGCCGAGTTTCAGGATACCCAGCAAAAACTGAAAAAGACCGACCATGAATGCCAGCAGCAGGGCATAGGATATGTAACCCAGACTCCCGGTGGTGGCAATCGGCTCCAGTGCGGCTGCCGTCATCAGAGAGACCACGGCAACCGGACCTGTGGCAAGCTGCCAGCTTGACCCAAAGAGGATTGCAATGATTGGCGGGAGAAGGGATGCATACAAACCGGCCTGGATGGGAAGGCCTGCCAGCTGTGCATAGGCCATGGATTGTGGGATGAGAACGAGCGCGACGGTAATACCTCCCGACAGATCCCTTTTAACGACGTCAAGTGTGTAGCGGTCGAACCAGGCTAAAAACGGTAATAGTTTTCTAAGCATTCATCCATTCCTGAAAGTCAGCATTTTCCTGCACATCGTCATGAGATCCGTGTAAAGTGTGCCGGTATCGTAGATACGTAAGGTGTTAAAGCGGGAAATACCGTCAACCAGTGAAAAAAGTATCATGGCAGTGTTGCTGCCGGGGGTTGCCGTAATGGTCCCATCTTCCTGGCCCCTTGCAAGGGCCGCTTCCAGATGGTCCAGTACGCAGTTGTATATTGATGCCAGATACTCTCTGCACAAGGCGTCCGCCTCCGCCTTTTCATATGGAAAGTGTCGATGGAGAATTAAAAATTCTTCCTGCATTTGCTCGGTTTGATGGAGGTAAAAAGTCAGCAGGGCTTCAACCCGGTCGATTCCAGAGAGGGCGGTTTTGTCACGCACACTGTTTCGGAAAGCGTCGATGATGGCGTTTCTGGCATTTTCAAGGACGGCAACCAACAGATTGTCCTTGGTTTTAAAATAGTAGAAAATAGTACCTTCTGCGGCTTCGCTCAAGCGGGAAAGTTCGGCCATGGAGGTCTGGCGGAAGCCCTTGTGAGCAAACAGGCGCATGGCGGTTTTCAGGATATCGGTTTTTTTTTGGACATTTGTACTGTCCCATGATATGATTGACTTTTTCGAGTGAGTACTCAGTCGAGAGTTTACCCGCTCCAGAAGACAAGGTCAAGAAATAATATACCGCTATTAGAAATCTGAAAAACCCTATATTGATTTTATTTGGGGACCCATGACAACAGAGATACCTGAAAAGGCACGGCTGCTGAAAAAACTGACGGAAGGAAATTTCAACGTTCCTGATTTTCTGTACGTGCCGGCCAAAAATTTTGAGAACGAAGATTTCGAGGAGCTCGAGATATTTCTCGAAAAGCATCGGGAGAGCTACAAAATTTTGGCTCGAAGTGCTCATCCCATGGAGGAGTTTTATCGGGGTGGTACGTTTGATTCTCTGCAGACATATGCCGATGCAGGGGGTGTCAAATATGCGCGAAAACGAATTATAAAAATGGCCTTGACAACACGCCGCCTGAGTTTCAAACGTCAGCAGAAGTTTTACCATGCACCGAAGATTGATCCCGAAGCCACAGGCATCATTGTCATGCCCCTGATTGAGGGCACCAGTGTGATGGCCAAGATGGTTGGTGATTACTGGGAGTTCGGGTACTGTCAAAATGAAATTGGCAAGTTTCATGATGACCCGCATATTACCCAGACACCCCACAACATTCACCTGCTCGAAATCTCAAAAAAAGTTCAGGACTATCTCGGTTTCAAGTGTGAAATTGAATACATTATCGATAAAGAAGACCAGATTTTTGTGGTGCAGGCCAAAGATATTTCCGGTATTGAAATGCTCGAGCAGACAGAAGTTGAGCGGTCTGTGGTTCTGGACGGGGTTCGACGGTGCCGAATCCGCAGAAGTTATCGTGAACGGCCCATCTACGTGATTGACATGAGAGCCTTCTACCTGAGCGTCATCAGCGGATGTGAAAAACTTTACCACGACTGGGCGGATAAGACGTGGCAGATCGAGGACGTGCTTGCCATTATCGAAGATGCTGAAAACAAAATGGAAAAATTTGCCCTCATGCATCAGCGATTTGGCATACTGGGACTGAGCCTCAAAGCACCGGAAGGACTGTATCAGGTGGCCAACCACTACTTGGATGACACACCCGAACAGCAGCGCCGGTTGTCCAAAGCCCTGCAGAACAACGTCTATACTACCGATTATTTTATTTCAGAAGCCGATACCTTGATTGCCAAGGAGAAGGTTCGTCTCAATTTCTGCAGCCACGATGCGTACGGTATCGATACGGTAAGAAATCCTTTGTGGAGTGTCTACTGGCACGCAGACAGATATGAAGAGGTGGTCAAGAGATTCCAGGCGCTTGGCTTCAAAACCGGGGATTCCATCGGTATCGACATTGACAAGAATTGTAGACCCACCGTGTATCGATTCTAAACACATGAACAAAAATTCCAAACCCATCATCCATGGCATACGGGTGGATCTGGCAGAACTCAAAACCATTCATCATAAATGCCGTCCCGATGCATGCAGAAACTGCCCCTCCTGCTGTTCCAGGTATGTTCCGCATGTCAATCTGGCAGAACTTGAAAGAATTGTGGGGTATTTTCCCATAATCGCACGTTATACCGATAGCATTAAAAATGGCCATGGGTTTAGAAATGTGTTCGAAGAATGTGATGATGCAAGCTATTGCATCGACGCCAATGAGGACGAATCCTGTGTCTTTACCTATGCAAGGCCTTCGGGTGAAACGCTTTGTGCACTTCACTCTGTGGCGCTTGATCTGCGGATATCTCCGGTGGATTTAAAGCCAAAAGCCTGTTCGCTCTGGCCATTAACCCTCTCCGAAGAACCGGAACCGGAATTGTCCGTGGACAGAAATTGGCGTGAATTTCCTTGTAACAGCTTGTCAGATAGTGGTCATCGGATTGATTCGGGCCTGATCAATATTATTGCCGCGTGTTTTGGTGTATCCTTCCTCAAGCAGCTGCTCTGAGTTCATCGGGTCAAGATAACCCCCAAGCCACAATAAATTACGCGCGAAGCGCTAATGTCGCACGCAGTGCAAATGACGCCTGAAAGGCTAATAATGCCCGAAGGTATTGACTGGAAGTGATGATGAATAGAGTCATGACAATCGTAACCGCGGTCCTCTGGATATTTTTACTGGGGTGCGCCGGCTCGATGGTACAGCAAGAGATCGCATCGTTCCCCAGGGATGCGCGCGCCACACTTTTTTTTAATCATCTTGATATGACCGTTGAAAAATATGCTGTTTCGGATGCTTCCGGATATTTGGTTCCGGGATTTCCATATCTGAGAAGCAATCGATTTCTGGCGGCGATGAAAGAGCGCTTGGTCACCCCCGACGCTGGTGTCTACTGGGTCGAGCAAATGCTGAAACTGGGTTTAAGGTCTCATCGGAAAGAGCTTTCCAACCTTTCCACCGCAGCATTGATGGAGCTTTCTATAGCGACTGGGGAAGCAATTGATCGGGAGACGATGTATCAAAAGACAGAAGCCTATGCACTTGAGTTATTTCGTGACGACCAGGCCAACCCGGATTTCATGGAATTTTTAAAGAGAGCTGTGACGATACCGGATGAGTATTCCAGCACGGCACGCTTTTTCGGTCTGTATCCGCTGGCGAGCATTCCCGTCACCATTGCTACATCCATGGCCTACAGCCGGTTAAAAAAATGGCACGGAACAGATCTCAATGATCTTGACATTGATGGCCGGCTGATCCGGTTTTTACCCGAAACGCCAGTTTCCGTGGATCATCAGACGTTCATGAACGACCTGTATAATCCGCGTTCCCTGGATATCTTTGGTTTGCCTGTTTTAACACAACAGGAGGAACGGCGTCTGGCGGACACATTTGCACCCATAATATATCAGGATGTGGCAAAAAATTATGATCGAATCGGTAAAATTATATGGCAGGATAAACAGGTCCGGGTCGATACCGGACAACCGGCCGCCTACTTTTACACATCGCACAATTTCCTGGACGGCCATCCGGTGTTGCAGATAAATTACGCTTTCTGGTATTCTGAAAGAGCCGGCAAAAACGCACCCTGGATAGAGCGCGGTCCCCTGGATGGTCTAAGTTATCGTGTTACACTGGACAGAACCGGGAAACCGGTGATGGTGGATATTATGAACAGCTGTGGCTGTTATTATTTTTATGTCCCCCAAAACGCTATCATCGCAGAAGTCGTAACAAGACCGGGAGAAATTGCCCCCCTGGTCCCGACGTGGCTACCGGCGGAATTTCCGGCAAAACAGATAAATCTGCGGGTCAACTCCGGGTGGCATCAGGTCCAGAAAGTTTTTGTGGAGAATGGTTTAGCGTCTGGAATTGCTTATGCACTTATTCCCTACGAGACCCTGGAGTCTCTGCCAAAAGGGACAGGCCAAATGGAGAGCGTGTTTTTACCGACGGGTATCATGAAAAACTCCTGGCGGATTGAACCCTACATCTTCTTTTCTATGGGTATTCACGACATTGGGTATATGAGACAGCGTGGGCATCACGCCATCAAGATGGTCGGTCGAGGACATTTTACGGATCCGGATGTGTTTGACAGATCGTTCTTGTATACACCTATCGCTGCAGAGCCCTGATTGGATAAAGATGCCTATGTAAATTTATTGCTTGACATTCCATGTCCCCGATGACAAGCAAGAGATCAATTATTTAGAGATAATCATTCTTGAAAGCTGTCTCGAAAAAAATTCCAAGACAGCTTCTGGTAAATGATGGATGCCATCAACACCCCGGATACCGACATTGACGAATTCACATACCATGATTGATCCGCTGGTCAAACAGATGCAGGCAGCAGGACATCGCATGACGCCCCAGCGGCAGGCTGTTCTGGAAATTCTAACCACCAGCGACACCCATCCAACGGTAGATCAGATCTATGAGCGCGTCAGGGTTGATTTTCCCATGACCAGTCGGGCAACTGTTTACAAAACAATTTCTCTTGCCAAGGAAATGGGGGCGGTGATGGAGCTCGAATTCAGCAAGGTAAGAAATCGATACGATGGGAAACGACCCTATCCCCATACGCATGTGATCTGCACGAAATGCAAACAGGTAATGGACGCGGATGACATCGAGACAAAAGCCCTGAAGCAGCAGATTATTCGGAAAACAGGATACCAGATTGTCAATCATCGCATTGATTTTTTCGGTATCTGCCCGGATTGTCAAAAGGCATTAACCAACAATTGAACTGATAAGGAGGAAACAAATGGCAGAATTGAAAGGTAGTCAGACAGAACAGAACCTGCTCAAATCTTTTGCAGGGGAATCTCAGGCCCGGAATCGATACACCTACTTTGCGAGCAAGGCCAAAAAAGACGGCTATGTCCAGATTGCGGATATATTTGCAGAGACGGCCAACCAGGAAAAAGAGCATGCCAAGCGCTTCTTTAGCTTTCTGGAAGGCGGGGAACTGGAAATCACGGCCGGGTTTCCAGCCGGGGTTGTCGGGACCACACTTGAAAATCTAAAGGCTGCCGCTGAGGGTGAGCATGCCGAGCATACTGAAATTTACCCTGGCTTTGCCAAGATCGCCAACGATGAAGGCTTTGCAGCCGCGGCCATGGTCTGGAAGATGATTTCCGTGGCCGAGAAACAGCATGAAAAACGCTATGTAGATCTGGCCGGAAACATCGAGGCTGATCGGGTCTTTAAGAGAGACCAGGTCGTTGTGTGGCGCTGCAGAAACTGTGGTTATCTGGCCGAAGGCGCTGAAGCACCGGCCATGTGCCCGGCATGTGCACACCCCCAGGCGCATTTTGAGCTACTGGGCGAAAACTGGTAAGCAGAAGCCACCAAAACGGTCTTTTGTCCAAATATCTTCGTTTCGCTTGAGTTTCAACTTA
>JASJGV010000076.1:0-4775 GCA_033791325.1 Desulfobacterales bacterium
ATAAACATAGGTGAATATGCAGTTCTGGCCGTATCAGACGACGGATCGGGAATATCACCAGATGACCTTGAGAGGGTATTTGAGCCGTTCTATACAAAGAAGGTCATGGGCAAGAGCGGTACTGGTTGAGGACTGGCTGTCGTCTGGAATGTTGTACAAGACCACAGAGGATACATAGATGTAACAAGTAACAAAAATGGCACTACCTTTGAGTTGTTCTTTCCAATAACAAGAGCAGAAATATCGGGGAGAGACTTGGTCCTACCCATTAAAGATTTGAAAGGAAAAGGGGAAAAGATTCTGGTTGTTGAAGATGTGGATAGCCAAAGAGACATATCCTGCAGGATGTTGGAAACCCTTGGTTATAAAACAAAAGGCATTTCCAGTGGTGAGGAAGCCGTTGAGTTTTTAAAAGAAAATACTGCAGATTTGATATTGCTCGATATGATTATGGACCCAGGTATAAATGGTCGTGAGACATACGAAAGAATAATAAAGACTCATCCAAATCAAAAGGCGATCATCGTCAGTGGATTTGCTGAAACGGATGATGTGAGGCAAACCCAAAAATTAGGTGCAGGCAAATATATTAAAAAACCGCTAACATTAGAAAGTCTGGGGCTGGCCGTTAAAGAGGAAATGGGTTCATATTCTTGACTCCAATCATCGGGATCGTTGATCACCGCGACCATCTTAACTGCCATTGGCGGCAATCTGATTCTATGCGATCAATATATGGCCATGTTTAAAACGATCTGCTTTAGAATAATGATTCCAAGTATATCGTAGTCTCAAAATCCGGTACAACCGGTGAGGAGGCAGTCAAGGGCTTGATTCCCAACGCGACCTATCAAACCGCAGATACGGAAAGTGAAGGCGCCAGGATGGTACTCAACAATGCAGCAGATGCGTTTATCTATGACTTTCCGTTTAATGCCGTGTTTATGGCCTTGAATCCGTCGAATCAGTTAGTATTCCTTTCGGAACCTTTTACAAAAGAGCCCATTGCCTGGGCGATACGCAAAAACGACCCGGATTTCATGAAATTTTTAAATGCGTTTCTGACCCGCGTCAAAGCTGATGGTCGCTTCGACCAGATATATCATAAATGGTTTTTGAACTCGGATTGGCACCGATTTGTACGATAGAGGGCATCATCATCCTGGTTTATGGTTGACATCGAAACGATGTTGTGAATTATTGATTCGTATAAAACTTGAATGGGAATACTGGGTTATACATCCTGTTCCTCATTTGATATGGTTCTACTTTGAATGCCGCTATCTTCTCCAAGTTCTATCTGAATTAAGACAACATTTACATGTCTATTCCCTTATATCTTTTACATGCAGCGCAAACCATTGTTAAAAGGCTGCCAAAAACATAAATGATGCTCTTAACATGCCGCAATTCTGGTGCCAAAATGATCACGCAATCTTCAAACCATCTCACTATTGATCAACAATAAGAAAGGAGCGCCTATGATGGCCTGGTTTTACAGCGAACATGGCGAAAACAATAAATGAAAGTCAAAGATAACACATCAAAAACAATAGAAATCGATTCCCCGGAAACATATATTAATCGGGAATTGAGTTGGCTCAGTTTCGCTCGCCGAGTGCTTGCAATGGCACAAGACCATAGGCTGCCATTACTCGAACGCGTAAAATTTGCGGGCATCATGGGTATGCTTTACGATGAGTTCGCCATGAAGCGAATAGGCGGACTCAAACGGAAAATCCAAAAAGGGAAAAAAAAGCCTTCACGCGATGGTCTCACTCCCGATGAGCAGCTAAAGGCATGCCGGGCAGAATTAGACACTCAAACAGAACTTGTTTCCAAGTTAGTACAAAAGAAAATCCGACCTGCTTTATCAAAGGTCGGAATCCCTATTTTGGAATACAAGACATTGAATAAAAGCCAGCGTGGACAGATGCTGGCATATTTTAAAGAATCGGTGGAACCTATTCTGACGCCCTTGGCCGTGGATGTATCACATCCGTTTCCGTTTATCAGCAATTTGGGGTTGAACCTGGCCATAAATGTGACAGAAAGGAAAAAGAAGCACAATCGTTTCGTACGGATCAAAGTTCCAGCCAATCGCCCCCGGTGGGTACCATTGTTGGGTAAAGCTGGGTTTGTCCCTCTGGAACAGGTAATCGCTGCTAATCTGCAGCAACTCTTTCCACAGGCAGTGAAGATTGCGTGCTATTTTTTCCGTGTTACCCGCGTGGCTAAGGATGACCCCTGGGAACAAACCGGCCTTGACAATCCTGCTTTCGATTCTACTCCCGGGATAATTGTCAGTATGGTCACCAACGAACTAAAGGCACGCAAGTTTGCCGGTGTGGTTCGGCTTGAGGTAGGTGCTAATATGCCAAAGGCCTTGAGGAGCTGGTTGGTAGAACAGTTAGGGGCCGACCTCGACGATGTTGAAAGCGTGAGGGGTCTACTGGCCCTCGCGGATTTGTCGATGTTTTCTGTGAAAAATCACCCGGAACTGCGTTACCCATCGCATACACCTGTTACACATCCCCGTCTTTCAGGAATAGACACAAGCGACCCGGATCAGATATTTGCTGAAATCCGCCGAGCAGAGATCATGCTCCACCACCCCTACCATAGCTTTGATAGTTCCGTACTCAACTTCCTTCAATGCGCGTCGGTTGATCCAAAAGTTCTGGCGATTAAGCTTACCATATATCGTACAAGTAGCGATTCCCCCATTGTTCAAGCACTTCAGCGCGCGACTCGGAACGGCAAACAGGTTTCAGTTCTGGTGGAAATTACTGCCCGGTTCGATGAAGCGCCCAACATAGCATGGGGTCAACTTCTGGAACAAGTCGGTGTCCATGTCGCCTATGGTGTAGAGCGGTTGAAGACACATGTCAAATTGGCACTTGTCGTACGTGAAGAAGAGAACGGCCTTAGACGCTACGTCCATGTAGGAACAGGGAACTATCACACGGGCACGGCACGAATCTATGAAGACCTAGGCGTTTTAAGCTGTGATCCGGAACTTGGCGCCAATGTTGCTGCACTTTTCAACGAATTGACGAGCGCCACGCCTTATCAGTGTTACAATAAGCTGATGGTCGCTCCCCACAACCTTCGGGAGCGAATTACCAGGCTGATCCACCGTGAGGCTGAGAACAAGCGAAAAGGTAAACCATGCGGCATAAAAGTGAAGATGAACCAGCTTCAGGATGCGCAAATCATTAAAGAGCTTTATCACACCGGTCAAGCAGGGGTTCCAATCTCTCTGAATATAAGGGGGTTGTGCTGCCTGCGGGCGGGGGTTCCTGGACTTTCCGAGAATATTCGTGTATTTTGTACTCTGGGTCGTTTTTTAGAACACAGCAGAATATATCGCTTTGAAAACGCCGGGGATCCAGAATATTTTATCGGTTCGGCCGATTGGATGCGGCGCAACCTGGATCGCCGCATGGAGTCTGTCATGCCCGTCACCGACCCCATACTCAAGATTGAATTGGAGAAAACGCTTCAGATTTACGAGGATGACAACAGCTCTGCCTGGGATATGCAACCCGACGGCAATTACAGGAAACGAAAACCCAAGAAGGGTGGAAAGCCCAGATCTGCCCAAGAGACCTTTATTGATATGACCGAAAGGCAGTCAAAGATAATTTAAGTTATCGACCTGATAATCTATAGATAAAACGAGAGTGATGATGAGAAATACGATTAAATTCAATCTCGCCGATGATGAAATTGAAAGCCAGATCAGCGTTGTGCTGGCAACGCACGACCCAATAAAAAAAGAAGCGACAATCGTTGGGCAACTCACTTACTATGATACATTTGACTGGCGCCTCTTTAATAATTCACTCGTCCTGTTTACATTTCAAGATCAATTTTTTTTGCGCGAACTGGGTAAAGAAAAAACAATTCACAGCATTCGTATCAAATCGGTACCCTGTTTTATATGGGAGTTTCCGAAGGGTGATCTTAAGCAGTACCTGGAACCCGCAATTAAAATGAGAAAGCTACTAAAACTTGTGGATTTAGTCTCTCACAAATCGCCATATCGCATGCTAGACCCAAATGGAAAAACGGTGGCAAAGGTAATTTTCGAAACAATTCAAACACGCAGCAGGAAAAATCCCAAGACCATGGGAAAACAGTTGTGGTTAAATCCTGTCAAAGGATACCCAAAATATTCAAAAAAACTTAAAAGCCAACTCGAAAATATGGGGCTCACATCAAGCAAAGACGAAAATGTGTTCTTCCAGGCCATGAGTAATGCCGGTCTGGATCCGGGTGGCTTTACTTCAAAATTACGCTTACAACTCACTCCTGACATGCGCGCCGATGAGGCCATCATAACCATTTGGCGCTTCCTGTTGCACGTCATAAAAGTCAACGAAGTACAGATTGAATATGACATCGATACGGAAATACTTCACGATTTTCGAGTGGCCCTTCGAAGGACCCGATCTGCACTGGTATTGGGGAAAAATATTTTTCCACAGAAAATAATTACCCGTTTTAAGAAGGATCTTTCCTTTGTGAGTAAAATATCTAACGAGTTACGCGATCTGGATGTTTATCTGCTCAAGAATGCCAAATACAAAGCCATGCTGCCCGCGGTTCTCCGTGATGACATCGACCCCCTGTTTGACTATTTAGGTAAACAAAGATCCGTTTCTTTCCGAAAAGTCCTCAGAAGCTTGAATTCTAAGAAATACAAGAAAATCATGCAAGATTGGGAAGCTTTCCTCGATGAACCGCAATACGATCTCGTACCGGGATCC
>JASJGV010000077.1:0-6032 GCA_033791325.1 Desulfobacterales bacterium
GTGCACTATTTTGAGGAGTTGGATCATGTCGTCCAACGCCGGCAGGGCGTGAAAAGACCATTTATGGATGGGCATTAGATAGCAAAGTGAGGTATTCCATGGACTATCAAACCCTATTGTTTGAAACACCGGAGCCGGGGCTGGGGGTGATTACGCTGAACCGGCCGGATCGCCTGAATGCCATGAGTTTGCAGATGTTGGACGATCTGTATGCTCTTTATGGAGAGCTGGAGAAGGATGATCAGGTGCGGGTGCTGATCCTGACCGGCAGTGGACGGGGTTTCTGCTCCGGGGCGGACCTTAAGGACAAGCAGCTCATAAGTGAGGAAAGCCTGAAAAAGTTTGCATCGGCCGCCCTGCACCTGGAGTATATCCAGAAGCGATATTCAGGGGTGATTACCGGCATGCGTCGTCTGCCCCAGCCGGTTATCGCTGCCGTAAAAGGCCCTGCTGCCGGAGGTGGTATGTGTCTGGCCCTGGCATCGGATATCATTATCGCAGACCCATCGGCTGCCTTTACCCCCTCCTTTATCAACATAGGACTGTCCGGCGGAGAACTGGGAACGACTTATTTTCTGCCCAAAATGGTGGGAAGTGCCAAGGCATCAGAAATTTTGATGACAGGTCGAACGGTTGGTGGAGAAGAAGCCCATAGAATCGGACTTGCCAGTTGTCTGGCAGGAGAGGGAGAACTCATGAACAAGGCTTTGGAAACCGCCCACACGCTGCTGGGGAAAACACCTTTTGGTCTCAGAATGACCAAAGAGGCCATCCGGCGAAATTTGGATGCGCCCTCTCTGGAAACGGCTGTTGCCTTTGAAAATCGTAACCAGAGCATCGCCTGCACTACGCCCGAGTTTTTCGAAGCGGTGATGGCGTTCAGTAAATAGGGTTCGAGGTTTCGAGGGTGATACAAGGGTTGGAGGGTAGCTGCGAGCTATGAGCGGAGAGCACCTAACAGCCTACAGTCTAAACCACTAAAAGGCTAAGTAGGGTTGGAGGGTGACTGACAGCAGCATCCTACTTTTTAAAAGGGTTGAAAAAGCGAATATCGAATAATGAACAAGGAACCGCAGAATGATGAAGGAGATACTTCGATCTTCGATATTTCTTGTTCGATATTCTGCGGTTCAAGAATAGTATTTTAAACCAAGTATTATAGATCGTTATTAGGTTTTACGTGTTAAGTTTTAGGCAGACTCCCGGCTGACAGCCATCTGCCACAATAAATGACGCGCAAAGCGCTAATATCGTCCGATAGGACAAATGACAGCCGAAGGCTAAATGTCGCCCGCAGGGCAAAATCACCTAAAACCTAAAACTTAAAACAACCCAAAAATTGGAGCCACCCTATGTTCAAAACACGAATAACGGAGATGCTTGGAATTAAATACCCCATTCTGTGCGGTGGTATGCAGTGGCTTAGCCGTGCAGCCTTTGTAGCCGAAATATGCAATGCCGGCGGCATTGCTTTCCTTACTGCCGAATCGCTGGAGACACCGGAGGATTTGCGTGAGGAAATAAGGTTGACGAGAACGCTTACGGATAAACCCTTTGGTGTCAATCTCTCCATGGTTCCGGAATTCGGTATTCTCGAGAGGACCCAGCAGTTTTGCGATGTGCTTTGTGAAGAAGGTGTCAGGGTCGTAGAGACTGCAGGAACAAGCCCTGTCCCCCTGCTACCCAGGTTGAAGGAAGCCAATGTCAAGGTTATTCACAAATTGACATCTGTCCGACATGCCCTGAGCGCCCAGAAACATGGTGTTGATGCCGTCACCCTTGTAGGATATGGATCGGGTGGGCATATCGGTATGAACAGTGTTGCCAATTTCATCATGATACCGAAGGCCGTATCGGAACTTGATATTCCGGTGATTGCCGGTGGTGGTATCTGTGATGGAAAGGGTTTTCTGGGGGCCATGGCCATGGGGGCGGAAGCTGTTCTTATGGGAACTGCTTTTTTTGCCACCAAGGAATGTCCGGTACATGATGCCATCAAGGAGCGTCTGGTCCAGACCAGGGAGACAGAGACCTGTCTGCTGCTGAACTCTTTGAGTAATCCGGTTCGATGTGTTAAGAACAAACTGGCCGATGAATGTCTGGCCCTGGAAGCGCAGAATGCCACCTTTGAAGAGATTATCAATACGGTGGCCGGCGGCAAGGGCAAGCTGGCATATGACTCCGGCGATCCGGAGAGCAGCCCCATCTCCTGTGGTCAGGTGGTGGGCGCCATCGATGAAATCAAAACCGCCCGGCAGGTAATCAGGGGCATTGTCACTGAGGCCGAAGAACTTTTGTCTCGTTTAAATCAAATGAAAGTGGATTAAAATGGAAAATGTGTATGAACAACTGAGAGAACGGCTGGACGACATGGCTGTCGGGTTTCCTGCCACGGAGAGTGGCGTGGAGATGCGGATTCTGAAAAAAATATTTACAGAACCCCAGGCTGAATTGTTTGTCAAACTCAGACCGATTCCCGAGTCACCGCAGGATATAGCAGAACGTCTGGGGCTGGAAGCGGACGTGCTGGCAGAGCAGTTGGAGGTGATGGCAAAAAAGGGACTTCTTTTCCGGGTCCGGAAAGGGGAGAATGTACGCTATGCCGCCGTGCCTTACGTGGTGGGCATCTTTGAATTTCAACTCAACCACATGGACGAGGAATTTGCCAGGGATCACGAGGAGTATTTCGAGACCGCCTTTGGCAAAACCATTCAGGGGTTTCAGACCCCGGTGCTGCGGACAGTCCCCATCGATCGGGAACTGGTGGCCGAGTATCCGGTGGCGCCCTTTGAAGATGTGCTCGAGATCCTCGACAACCAGAAAAGCATTGCTGTATCACCCTGTGTATGCCGAACCACAAAAGAACTGATAGGCGAACGATGTGACAAGCCCTTGGGAAATTGTTTCTCATTTGGATCGCATGCCGCCTATTATGTTGAAAACGGCATGGGCAAATACATCAGTGTCGAAGAAGCCAAAGAGATCGTCATCGCCAATGAAAAAGCCGGTCTGGTGATGCAGCCGTTCAATTCACAAATAGCCGGGGGAATGTGCAGTTGCTGCGGGTGCTGCTGTGGTGTGTTGCGAGGCATCAAATCCCAGCCCGTGCCTGCGGATTCCGTCAAGAGTAACTATTACGCTGTGGTGGATGTGGATGAATGTACGGGTTGTGAAACCTGTATGGATCGATGCCAGATGGATGCCATTTCCATGGTCGACGATATTGCGCAACTGAATCTGGATCGCTGTATCGGGTGCGGCCTGTGTATTACCACGTGCCCCACGGAAGCACTCTCTCTGGTCAAGAAAGACGAAGACCACCAGTACGATCCCCCCAAATCAGGAGGAGAAACCTATATCAGAATTGCATCGGAGCGTGGAAAGCTTGAAAAATTGATGCAATAATCCAAAAATGGCCTGCCATTGGATTGCCGGCCATTTTTGGATAGAGAGCGGCGTTGCCGCTCTCTTTTTAGAAGTATTGTTCATAAGAAAACATATTCTTTGCCAAGTTTCTATGCTTCGGTGACCATGTACGAAGATTTTTATATGGCTCCTCAACCAGGAAAGACAAAGGCCTCTACGCCTATATATATAATCTATGCATTAAATCCAGCGATTTTTTGTGTCAATTGAAATGGTAGACTAGGGTCTTTTTATAAGCGACAACGTCGCGCATTATAAATTCGGAAACGAATTTATCACGAATTTATTATTGAACCTGGGGAGGTGGGCATGGAAGAAAGATTGTGGCACAAGTCATACGCAGCAGGCGTTAAAAAGACCATCGACTATGAAAAAGTAACCATTTCAGAGGCTCTGACGAGATCGGCAAAAAAGTTTCCCGCTAAAACAGCACTCAACTACATGGGAAAACGCATTTCCTACCAGGAACTCAACGATCTTGTAAACCAGTTTGCTAAAGTCCTCAAGGATTTGGGGATAAATCCCGGAGACAAGGTCGGTGTGTGTCTCCCCAATATTCCGCAGGTTATCATATCGGATCTAGCCATCTTTCGTGTGGGCGGCGTTGTTGTACAGAACAATCCACTTTATACCGAAAGGGAGCTTGCCTATCAGCTCAATGACTCGGATTCCAGACTGGTTATTACCCTGACGCTTCTGGTTCCCAGAATGGAAGCTCTCAAACCCAAAACAAAACGGGAAAAGATTATCGGCTGTCATATCAATTCCTATCTACCGTTTCCGAAAAAGCAACTGTTTCCATTCGTGAAAAAGGATATGGTTCGAAAGATTGTGCCCACAAATGATGTGCTGGTCTTTTCCGATATTATTTCCAAATATTTTCCTGAGCCGGTGGAAGACAAAAGTGATTGGGATTCTGTCGGTGCCATTTTGTACACTGGCGGGACAACCGGTGTCAGCAAGGGTGTTATGCAGAGCCATTCCCATCTGAGTTCAAATGCACAACAGGCCGTGGCATGGTTTCCCAGTCTTCAACCGGGTGAAGAGCGCCTGGTGGGGAATTTCCCTGTTTTCCACACGGCCGGATTTGCCGCTATCCAGAATTTTACCATCTGGCAGGCCTGGGAGGACATCATGGTTCCCCGGCCGGAACCCCAGATAAATATCGATATCATAAAAAAATACAAACCCACGTTTTTACCGGGCGTACCCACCATTTTTGTGGGTCTCCTGGCGGAGCCCGCTTTTCGCAGTCTCGATCTCTCTTCCATCAAAGGCTTTTTTTCAGGAGCCGCGCCTCTTGCGGCAGACACCATAAAAGATCTCAATGATCTTACCGGGGCCATGATGTGTGAGGTATACGGTTCCACAGAAGCAGGCCCCTTTATTACGATTACCCCCTGGGGTGGTAAGGTAAAACCGGGCACCGTGGGCATCCCGGTGGCTGATACGGATGTTAAGATCGTGGATATTGAAACAGGTGAGAATGAACTGCCCCAGGGTGAGCATGGGGAGATCCTTCTAAAGGGTCCCCAGATTATGATGGGTTATTATAAAAAACCCGAAGAGACTGCCAAGGCCCTGAAAGATGGGTGGTTTTATACCGGGGATATCGGCTGTTTTGATGAAGACGGATATCTGAAGATCACGGACAGGAAAAAGGATATGATCATCGCCGGCGGGTATAATATCTACCCGGTGGAGGTGGATGGCGTGTTGTTCGACCACCCTAAAATTCTGGAAGCTTGTACTATCGGTGTGAAAGACGAATACCGGGGTGAGACCGTCAAAGCCTTTGTGGTTGCCAAACAAGGCGAAACCTTGACACAGGAAGACGTCATCGAATTCTGTCGCAAGAACCTTGCGGCATATAAGGTACCCAAGATTGTCGAATTTATCGACGAGCTTCCTAAAACAGCGGTGGGTAAGGTCTTACGCCGAAAACTGAAGGAAAGGGAAAGTTGAGATGACCACAGCACCCCAAACGATTCATCTCAACCAAATCGCCCATGTCATATCAGACAGGTTCAGTAACCGGGAGGCTGTCACCTGTTACCTGGGATCCAATGCGGCCACTCCGACCGCCTCGGTTGAATCGTTGACTCGATCTATCGAGGCCGGCGAACCGCGGCTTCCCTTTATTCGCATGGTACACTTATTGACCCAGGGACCCATACCCTATGTCGCGGAAGGATTGCAGGACCGGATTATGACGGTGTGGTGGTTGTGACGGAGTACGGTATTGCCGACCTGCGTGGCTTGACCATCGGCAACAAAGCCTTGGCCATTGCGAGTATCGCTCATCCGAAATTCCGTGATGATTTGTTGAAACAGGTTTACGACGATCCGCTGTTTACCAAACCGCATGATTTTATGCCTGGCAGGATTCCCTATGGTGTGACGCCTTATCAGGCTAGTTAGTGTCCATCCATAAATGGTCTTTTCACGCCCTGCCAGTGTTGGGCGCCATGATTTAACTCCTCAAAATAGCACGCTATTACTCCGGGTTATAGGGGTTGTCAGAAAAACGTTCCGATTGAGGACCGTTTTTCTGTTACAAACCCTTATGCCGCGATCCTCTTTTCGGAACATTATTATGACAAGCG
>JASJGV010000078.1:0-2562 GCA_033791325.1 Desulfobacterales bacterium
CATAATACTGTCTAAGGGCTTTTCGTTGAACTTGTTGTCTTTCCAAAGACCCGTCAATGATGTCGATGTTGCACAGGCTGCCAAAGACAGTATCATCAGTGTTAACATCGTAGCTGAAAATATCTTTTGTTTCATAAAACAAACTCCTGTGATTTTATTTGGTCATAAACGCCGGTGAACTGCCCGTATCGCCAGAAAAGAGATCGGGCAAAAAATAAAATTAAACCAGTGCGTAGCACGATATTCGCCGGATGGCAATCTGTCATTGTTGCTGAAACAGACCTGCTTGTCAGAGGACCTGCCTGGCCAAATATCAATTGACAGTGGGGCGGGCATTTCTGTAACGTGGCGAGCAATATCACTGGGATCAGATCATTACACGGTATTTAACCACTTTTATGAAAACAAAGTCAAAAGCTATCGGAATTTTCATCGGTGCACTTGCCTCATGCTTGATTATATTGGCAGTCAGTCTTTCTATCTTTGTCAATACCGATCATTTCCGTAATATCCTTTTAAAGAAAATCAATGCCGCCATTGTCGGGAACTTGACCATGGACGATCATGATATTTCGCTTCTGACAGGCAGGGTCGTGCTTAAAAATCTGATGCTCGAAGCCTCCCCGGGAAAGCGCCTTGCAAGCCTGGAATACCTGATGGCGGATATCGCATATTTGCCCCTTCTGACCCGAACCCTTGTCATTCAAACAATAAGCTTAAAAAAACCGGACATCCAGCTTAATATCGATAAAGACGGGACCATCGATATCGTTGAGATCTTCAATTCACCCCCGCAGATCAAGAAAACACAGACAGGGGAAAAGTCGAGCCCCCGGTTTGATGTGGTCGTACAGAATATATGGATTGAAGACGGTGACTGTCACATCATTGACGAACCAGACAATTTCCAGGTGGACTTGAACCGGATTTCGATTCAGGCAAAGGCGAACATTTTAAAGAAAACAGGTGATATCGAACTCAAAGTGGCGGACACGGAACTCACTTATGGTACACGCCACTTGAAAATTCACCCGGTCACCTTATCTGTGGTGCTGCCTGAAGATCGTCCTGCCACCATTGCACTCAAAGCAAAAACCGATGTTGCAGAGATTGCACTGGACGGGGAGGTGGCCCGGATATTTCACGATCCGGATTTAAACCTCGACCTGGCCTTTGATATTTCACTTTCCGAGCTAAAAACGCTTATGCCCCTGCCGGCTGAATTCTCAGGGAACACCAATGGTGTGTTGGCCGTTAAGGGAAACTGGCGTGACCCGGACGCGGATCTGCGTCTCAATTACAAGGGCGGTACCCTTGCCGGATATCCGGTGGAGAAATTGCACGCAGACCTGCGTTTGAAGAACAGGCAGCTTTTGGTGCAACAACTGGAGCTCCTGGCCGGGACAGGTAAAACCAGCCTTGGCGGCAATGTAGACCTGCGGGATGTGTTTCCGGAGGGTCTGGTTTCTTCACAGATACATACCGATAAGGTCCGCTATGACATCGATGCAAGTCTGAAGCATGTCGACCTTGCCTTCCTGGATAAGAACACCCATGGTCTCAAAGGCTTTTTAGATTCAAGCTTGGCATTTAAAGGAGAAGGGATCGATTTAAAAAAACTATCGACATCCACCACCATGGAAGCCGTACTGGACGGTTTCTTTCTGGAAGGGATGCAACACCCAAGCGCTCTGAAAATGCAAGCATCAGGGAAAATCAAAGCTGGCGTCATCGATGCGAGCCATGTGACGATAACGGCTGCAGGAACCCGGTTGAACGCCCGTGGCGTGTTTGATCTGCCATCAGCTCACATCGATGGACAACTGACCGCCGATGCCAAAAACATCGACAATCCACTTTCCCTGTTTGGTATGACAGGTTATTCAGGGGCTTGTGCCATGAAAGCAAAGGTGTCCGGTTCCTGGAAACAACCGGATATCGGAATTGAAGTAAACGGAAAGAAAATGCAGTTGAATGGCCTGCGCCTGGGAGATGTCGATCTTAGCGGCAATATGGATCCAAGCGGTCTTTTAAAAATAATCTCTTTGAAACTTGTAAACCAGGGGACACATGCTGAAGGAAACGGAACAATCCAATTATTCAAGGAAAGATTTCAGCTTCACGAAACCATGCCCCTCAATGCAAAACTGAAAATTGCCAACGCGCAGACCCGGAACTTTGCAGACAAGGCAATCGTCGGCGGCTCTTTTGATGGGGAAATGCAAATCGATGGGAACGTTCGTTCACTTCGGGCGTCGACGGTGTTGAAAGGAAAAGACGTCAGCTATGATAATATTTTTCTGGGGGATCTGGATACGGACTTTCGTTTTTCTGATGGGACATTTTTCCTGGATCGATGCCGGCTGAAAAACCAAAACGCTTTGTTGTTTCTGAAGGGTGACATACAGGTTTTTGAGCCCAATTCATGGCGTGGGCTTACAGACCTTGTTTTGAATCTGGATTTAAAAGGGGATGACATATCCATTGCAGATTACATACCTGACATCACGGGGAATCTGCACCTTGACGCGCATCTTGAGGGGCCTGTATCCCGCCTGCTGG
>JASJGV010000079.1:0-4963 GCA_033791325.1 Desulfobacterales bacterium
CCTGCCCCAACCCGGTAATTAAAACCTGTAGAAATTCCAACTCTTTCTCCTATGTAGTGTCCGTCCAGAAATAGGGATTTTCGCGTTCTGACAAGGCGGGCGGCAGATTTAACCCGGAGTAATAGCGTGCTATTTTGAGGAGTTAAATCATGGCGCCCAACACCGGCAGAGCGTGAAAAGACCATTTATGGTAGACACTAGGTAGATATCCTGGCTACGAAATCAATACTACAGACCCAGGGCATCCGCCAGTCTATCCTGATGATGAGCCGTGTCGCCAAGGATGGTTTCAAACGCCTTGGCCCTTCTGTAAAACAAACCGATATTGAACTCACGGGTGGTCCCTATGCCACCGTGGATCTGTACTGCGCGCTCGGTAATGAACTTGTACTGCTCATTCACCTGTGCCTTGAGTGCCGACACTTCTTTGACTGCATCCATACCTTGATCCAACATCCATACCACCTTGTGCATATAATATATGCTGGTATCATAAGCCACGCGCATGTCAGCCATGTAATGCTGGATAATCTGAAACCCGCCGATGGGTGTGCTATACTGCACCCTCTCCTTAGCATAAGCAACGGTCATGGCAATGGCTTCCTCACACCCGCCAAGCATTTCGGCGCATTTGGCCACCGTGGCCCTGGGGGCCGCCTGTTCCAGAATGGTCCACCCTGCGCCGGGGCCACCCACCATGTCGTCTTTTGACACCTTTACTTTGTCGAAATCGACGACACAGTTGTTGTCCTTACCGATGGTCCTCATTTTTTGAATAGACACGCCGGGTGCCTTGGCATCTGCCATGAACAGCGTAACACCTTCAGCGGTTCTAGCCGCGACGATAATATTGTCGGCAACATTGGCATCCAGCACAAATAATTTCCTGCCGTCCAGGACAAAATCATCCCCCTCAGGTCGTGCGGTCAGTTGAATTCCAGATTCAAGATAACTGGCCTCTTCCTCGTATTGCGCCAAAGCCATGATCTGTTTTCCAGCGGCAATTTTAGGTAAGAGTGCTTTTTTCTGCTTTTCAGACCCTCCTTCCATCAAGGTCAGACCACACAGAATCACCGTAGAAAAGAATGGACTTGGAAAAGCCTTTTTCCCCATCTCTTCCATGATGATGGTCATATCCACAAAAGGGTCCCCCAGCCCGCCATATGCTTCCGGAAAGTGGATTTCCAGCCACCCCAGTTGAGCCATTTTTTTCCATATTTTCTTGTCATACCCATCGGCACTGTCCTCGATTTCCCTGACAGTATCAAAAGGACATTCTTTGGATAGAAATTCCGCCACCGATTTTCGCAGCATTTCCTGTTCTTTGTTGAAATCAAGATCCATATCTTTTCCCTCCCGCAATGAATCACATAGCGTTAGTATGTTGAATACCAAAAGACAGTTTTGAGGTGACTTTTATTTGAACTTTAATCGCGGCAAGCCCAACCCCACCCAGGCAATCAGGTTGCGCTGAATTTCGTTGGTACCAGCAAAAATGGTGGCCCCCTTGCTCATCTGGTAAAGATCCGACATGGCACCCCCCAGGGGAGCTAAAGGGTCTTCCTCCAGTTGACCGTAAAGACCCATCATTTCGGTGGCGTAGTTGGCCAGTTTTTGCGCTAATTCAGTGGAGTATAATTTGGAGGCGGAAGCTGCGGTGATCAAGCCGGTAAAATCACCTTTTTGATGCATCCAGCCTATTTTATAAGCCAAGGACCGGCCCACTTCCGCACCGATGAACACCTCTACCATTTTCCGCCTGGCGTTGGGGTCTTTTGAAATTGGCTGCCCGTTGCGGGTGGTGTTTTTAGCATATGCCATCATCTGCTCAAGGTATCGTTTGGCGCCCGAAAACCCACCGGCACCGCTGCGCTCGAAGTTCATGGTTTGACGCGTGAGGGCCCAGCCCTCCCCTTCCACGCCGATCAAATCTTCAGCCGGTATTTTCACATCATTGAAAAATACCTCATTATACACATGTTTCCCGTTCATATACAGCAGGGGGCGGACCTGAACACCCGGCAGATCCATGCTCAAATGAAAGACCGAAAGACCTTTGCCTCTTTTTGACTCGGTATCGGTGCGGGCCAGCAAAAACATGTATCCCGCTCTATGCGCGCCGGTCGTCCAGGTTTTCTGACCATTGACAACATAGTGATCCCCCTCGCGAACAGCCGTCGTTGTCAGTGACGCCAGGTCCGAACCGGCATCCGGTTCACTCCACCCCTGGCAATAAAACGCTTTTCCCTCTGCTATGGGCGGAAGCAGACGCGTTTTTTGCTCATCGTTGGCACCGGCCATCAGGGTAGGTGCGAACATGTCCACAGCAAATGCATCCACACCCGGGGCATTGTGATATCCTCTGACTTCATCGAAAATGATCTGCTCCATAATGGTGGCATCCTGGCCGCCGTACTGCTTGGGCCATGCCATGGAGAGCCAGCCTTTTTCCGCCAGCTTTCCAGCCATGTATTTGTGGAATGCGAAACCCTCCTCGGTGTCATAAACACCTTCCAGACCGCCGTTTCCAAATTGCGGCGGCGCGTTTTTCATTTCACTTTCGAAAAATGCCGTAAATTCCTGTTGTTTGGATTCTTCTTCTTCTGTCAATCTGAAGTCCATCTTTCCCTTCTTTCAGCAAGACCAATGCTGTTCAACTAAATTATGATGGTGGTATAAAACTGGGCGAGGCAATTCGATAAGAATAATACAAGATAAGTGAATAATACAAAACAATTAAACATTACAAGTAATATTTGCGCCAGCACGGATTTAGGTGAGTGCTTTAAGCCATGCGACTACTTTTGAATAGGGATTGAAGCCCAAAAACTCAGCAGCCTTGGGATGATAAGTAGAAACCGGGTTGATATCGAAAAAACATGCGCTTGATTCTCCTTTGGGAATCAGATACTCGATGCTGCCCACATCCATGTTGGTCAGCCTGCAGATATTCGCCAGGGACTCCCGCAGCGGCGTGTCCGGCACCTGGTCAAAACTGACCGGATCATCAGGGCTCCCGGAGACTGTTAAAGTACCTGCATTTCCCAGGCAGTTGTTGAAGCTATCCGGTTCAACAGGTACTCTGGCCCTGTAAAGAACCTCACCACCCAGCAGTTCCACCCGGTAAATCACGCCATCCCGGGGGATATATCTTTTCTGCCACACGGCCATGCCGTCCGCCGCAAACGCTGCCGCCATAACCGAAAGGGGCACCTCCTGGTCCGGAGACTCGGGCGCCCAGACACCGGCACCAAAGCCACCCACATTGGATTTCAGCATGCCATCCGGCATCTGTTTCCGAGCCGTTGTGAGCATGGCCTTGTCATGCAACACTAGAGTCTCGGGACTCATCACGCCTGCGTGCTTAAAAACCAACGCCTGCAAGGCCTTGCTAGAACCCACATGATGGCAGTGGCGGTTATTGATGATCTGCTTGCCCTGTAATTCGAGGGCCGACAGCAGGTCTCTGACCAGGGTGACTAGGCCCGGGGACCCCATGGCGGTGCGAATAGCAACGCGATTAAAAATCAATTCTGGATAGGTACCTCCACCAAATTCGCTAAACGGAGGATCGGGTAAGGGGATGAGTCGGTTTGAAACACCTGCCGCGTCCATGGCCCGCACCAAGGGCTGGACCCAGTTTGTGTTATCGTTCAAAAGACCGATGAGTTGCTGCATAACGAACCTCCTAAGATTCGACTGACTTCAAAAAGGCTTACTGAAAGAAATCGCCGAGATTGATCTAATCTTCAAGTTTTTCAACATAATTACTTTTTGAAGGATTGATACGCTAATCTTTCGATATTATGGGTTTGTATCAACCAAGAATAATAGCAAAAAGAACTCGAGAATCATCTTTCATTTAAACAATTTGTCCACTGTTTTGTATCTCTTTGGAATGAAGGACCTGCTGAGGAATTGGCTTTACTTTCTTCCACTCCTTTGAATGTGTTTCTGCCTGCCATAAGTCATAGTTTTTCTGCAAATTGAGCCAAAATGCAGGAGTGGTGTCGAAAGCTCGGGACAAGCGTAAGGCCATGTCAGGTGTTATAGACCCTCTTTCATTTATTATTTTGGAAAGGGTTTTTCGTGAAATGCCGAGCGTCTTTGCCATATCTTTAATTGTAACAGATAATGGTATCAGATAATCATTTTTTATTATACTGCCCGGATGAGTGGGACGTCTTATCATTTTTCGCATTATTTATTCTCCTAATGATAGTCATCATAATCGACAATATATGCATCTCCATCGATGAACCTAAAGAATATACGCCAATTGCCGGATACTTTGACTGCATGAAGGCCTTTTTTATCACCACTCAGTTGGTGAAGGAAAGAACCTGGATAATTCATATCTTTTATTTCTATTGCCGCATTAAGACGGTCAAGTATTATCGCGAGCCTATTTGCATGTTCTGGTCGAATACCCTTCTTACTGCCTGTATAAAAAAAGTTTTCTAAATCTCTATGTTTGAAAGACTTTATCATATGACGCACCGTAACCCTTAAGGTTACGATTGTCAATTATAAATCAATTTTCTGAGGCAAGAACTTCCGGAGGTATATTGACATGGAGGCTTTTAGATTTACAAATTCAATCACCGCACATCAGCTATGGCGGCAATATTTTGATTTTGATCAGATTATGTTAACCAATTATATTTATGTATATTATAGGCTCTGTTACAAAGTCTTCTGGTTGGAGGGATTGTCAATCTTGATGTAATCTTCGATTTCCGGCTTAGGTAAATTATCGAAGGTTTCGTTCGTCAGTCCGAATAGGATGTCTTTCAATTTCGAATCAATTGTGAAGAATTGATAACACGAAAACACAACTTTTCTAAAATCGGGTTCGCTGTAGGCGCAATGATGGTATCACAGTTTTGCCAAACCTGTTGATAAGGTTGGTATCAAAGTATTTGATGAAATTGTTGAAGATCAGCAGGACTTCTCAATGAAA
>JASJGV010000080.1:0-11541 GCA_033791325.1 Desulfobacterales bacterium
CCGGAAGGATTGATACCGGCAACCCGACGAAAACGTGAACTGCATGCCACCAAGCAGTACCAACACGAGGAATCCGCAAATGGCCAATGATCAACCCATTCTGCAACTCAAGGATGTACATACCTACTATGGGAATATACACGCTCTGAAGGGTGTTTCGATAAGCATTCTCAAGGGGGGGATCGCTTGCCTGATTGGTGCTAATGGCGCAGGTAAATCCACGACGCTGATGACCATATTCGGCATCCAACCGGCTACCCAGGGGAAAATATTTTACGAAGGCCGGGAAATTCAAAAGCTTCAGCCTGAAAACGTTGCCGCACTTGGTGTGGCTCAAAGCCCGGAAGGCCGGCAAATTTTTTCCAATATGTCCGTTCGTGAAAACCTGGAAATGGGTGCCTATCTGCGCAACGACAAACAAGAAATTGCCAAAGATTTAGATTGGGTTTTTACGCTCTTTCCACGTCTGAAAGAGCGTACCGGGCAACTGGGGGGCACCTTGAGTGGCGGAGAGCAGCAGATGCTGGCCATAGCCCGGGCCCTGATGCAGAAACCCAAGTTGCTACTTCTGGACGAACCTTCCCTGGGTCTGGCCCCCAAGCTGGTGGAAGTGATTTTTGAAACCATTCAGCAAATCAACCAGGACAGTGGCACAACCATTTTTCTTGTGGAGCAGAACGCAAACATGGCCCTGAGTATTTCCGATACAGGCTATGTCATGGAAACAGGCAAGATTGTGCTGACGGACAAGTCTTCTGTGCTGCTGGAGAGCGAGCAGGTTAAGAAGGCTTACCTGGGTGAGTAGCGTGCGGACATTGTTTGAAGCTATCTTCTATATCTTGATCAATAACCATGGGACGTTTCAATCGTATTGGATGTATAGAAATAGGGATTAAAAGAATGGAAACATCAACCGTTTTATATCATCGTGAAGGGAATGTCGGTATCATTACCCTGAATCGTCCCCACCGGCTGAATGCCCTGACCGGGGAGCTTTTAAAAACCTTCATGGAAATACTCGATGCCGCCCGCCGCGACAAGGATGCTGCGGTCATCATTCTTACCGGATCCGGCAGGAGCTTTTGCTCTGGCGAAGACCTGAAAGAGACCGCTGAAGGAAAAAGCGTCGACACATGGATGGATGAAGCGGAGCGGCTTCAGGATGTGCAACGCTATACCCTGAAGCTGGACAAGCCCTTGATTGCCGCTGTCAAGGGATATGCGGTGGGCGGTGGTTGTGAAATTGCCATGAGCTGCGATATCCGTATTGCTGCTGAATCTGCCGTTTTCGGATTTCCCGAAACCGGTGTTGGGTTAACAGTGACAAACGCAGGCACCAAATTATTGACCCATCTTGTGGGTCTGGGCAAAGCTAAAGAACTCATTTTTACGGGTGAATTTATCGACGCGATAGAAGCACACAAAATCGGACTGGCCAACAAAGTGGTTCCCGATGATGACCTGATGGATGAAGCCCTGTCCATGGCCCAAACAATTACCGAGCGATCCCCAATGGCCCTGAGATTGTCCCGAATTGCTATCGATCAGGGTATGAGCGCCAGTTTCGAAGAAATATTGGAGCTTGAAGCCAGCCACCTTCTCACCTGCACCCTGGCCGGGAACGAAAAAGCCTTTGTCGAAAAACGCCTCAAGGAAATGAAGAAATAACCCCGACATGGTTTGGAAACGATCAATACTGTTTTACCATGGTCCAGGATGAGATAATTTTACAGACAACGGCACTTTATATATAGCTTGTCAATCAAGGAGACTCACCTATGGCAATTCAACCCATCGAGACGAATCAGGCGCCGGCCGCCATCGGTCCTTATTCCCAGGGCATCAGCGCAGGAGCGTGGCATTTTGTGAGCGGGCAACTGGGAATGAACCCGGAGACCGGGGAGCTGGTAAGCGAGGATGTGGCCGGCCAGGCACAGCAGGCCTTGGAGAACCTGAAGCATATTGTTGAGGCTGCCGGATGCAGTTTGAATCAGGTGGTAGCCGTGGATGTGTTTCTGACCGATATGGGGAATTTCCTGGAATTCAACGGTATCTATGAGGCCTTTTTTGCTGGGCACAAACCCGCCCGGGCCGTAATCGAAGTGAGCGCACTGCCCAAGGGCGGGTGTGTGGAGATTAAGTGCATTGTCAACGGATAGGCGAATGAGCATTTGGCTGCTGACCGCTTATCGCTTAATGCTTATCACCTGAAAGCTTAGCGCTCCGGCACTTCAATCGTCTTCATTTCATGACCGGTGATTTCCAGGAAGCGTGTTAGGTTTTCCCGGGTAATTTCCAGGGTGGCAGTGTTCACCAGGGGGTGACATTGAAAAGATTCTGCTTTCCAGAGTTCCTGGTCCACAAATAGCTCCACGGCATGAGCCTTGTCATGGTATAGGGCCATGATTGAGACCGCCCCCGGCTCAATGCCCAGGTGTTTTTTCATTCGTTCCGGTGACCCGAAGCTGATCCGTTTGACCCCCATCCGATCTTTCAATAGTTTTAAATTCACCTGCTTATGACCGGGCACCACCACCAGGAAATGACGCTTGCCCTTGTCGTCTCTCAGGAACAGGTTTTTTGTTTTCGCAGCCGATAGTTCCGGTACGAGCTGGTCGGCTTCTTCCACTGTATAAACTGCCGGGTGGTCGTGGCGTTTGTAAGCGATTTGATTGTTTTCCAGAAATTGAAAAAAGGTTTCCATGATATATTCCTTTTCATATCGTTTATATGATTCGTTTGCTGCTTATACGTTTCTAAATATAATATTTCAAGTCTTGTCAAAAGGAAAAATTATTCTGGAGACTGATTTCCGGAAACGAGTTGCATTTTGACCCGGCCTCCTTTAGAAATAAACCCTGTGCCAGACAAGTTGACACATTTATTGAGAGATTAACGTTTTAAACGATCCACGTGAATGCCCTGTATAAGGAGGTCTTATGTCTTCAAACCGTCTGCTCTATCTTTCCCGGCAAGACGTGGCCGCTGCCGGTGTTACCATGGCGGAAATTATCGATCTGCTGGAAGGTGCTTTTAAGGAAAAAGGAAAACAACAAACGGAAATGCCGCCAAAACCGGGGATTCACCCCGGCGGCGGCGATAACTTTATCCATGCCATGCCGGCCTATATACCGTCAATGAAGGCTGCCGGTATCAAGTGGGTCAGTGGTTTTCCGGATAATCTCAAATTAGGTGTGCCCTACATCAACGGACTACTCATTTTAAACGATGCAGAGACAGGTCTGCCCATATCAGTCATGGATTGTGTATGGCTCACCGGGATGAGAACCGGTGCTGCAACCGCCTTGTCGGCCCGTTATCTGGCACGACCGGAGTCGTCGATTGTCGGGATGCTGGGGTGTGGTGTCCAGGGCAGGACCAATTTTGAGGCCTTGAACGTACTGTTCACCATTGAAAGTGTGAAAGCCTTTGATACAGATAAAGTGTCAGCACGTGTCTATTCAGAAGAAATTCAAACCCGTTTTGATGTCCATGTGGAAGTTGTTGAGACACCTGAAGCGGCGGTGACAGGTAGTGACATCATTGTGACGGCCGGTCCGATTCTGAAAAAGCCGCATGCCACCATCCAGGCCGGGTGGATGTCAAAAGGCGCGTTTGCTTCTCTGGTAGATTTTGATTCCTACTGGCATGTCGATGCCATGGAGGAATCAGGCAAATTCTGTACGGATGACACGCCGCAGATGCTGCACTACAAAACACTGGGATATTTTCAAAAGACACCACCCATTCATGCTGATCTGGGAGAATTGGTGACGGGTGAAAAACCGGGACGGGAGACAAAAGAGGAAAAAACCATGACCGCAAACCTAGGCCTTGCCATCGAGGACATGGCCGTGGCCCCCTTGATTTTCAAGAGGGCCAGAGAAAAAGGAATCGGGACCTGGTTAGAGCTGTAGATAACAATATAAGAAAGGACGCCAATCTTTATGACGGACACTATTGATATTATCATCATTGGTGGTGGTATTATGGGGAGTGCCACGGCTTATTCTCTGCTTCTGGCGGACAATCGTCTGAAAATTGTGGTGATTGAAAAAGATCCTTCCTATACCCATGCATCTACCACATTGTCCATGTCCAATGCCCGAATTCAGTTCAGTCTGAAACAGAATGTCCAGATATCCCGATACGCTTTTGAGATCCTGGAACAATTCGAGGAGGATATGGCGGTGGGGGATAAAAACCCACGTATCGGCTTCAAGCGGGAAGGAAACCTGTTTGTGGGGGATGAAAAGGGGCTCGAATCTGCAAAAAAGGCGATTCAACGGCAACATGACCTGGGCTGTGACATTCTGTGGAAGACCCCGGAGGAGATAACTGCGCAATACCCTTTGTACCGTATGGAAGGTTATGTTGGCGGGTCTTTTGGCCCTCAGGATGGTTATTTCGATGCTTATGCCGCCCTGATGGGATACAAGGCAAAAGCCATTGCCATGGGGGCACGTTATATCGAAGATGAGGCGATTAAAATCCATACGACAAACAAACGGGTGGATGGTGTGGCGCTGGCATCGGGCAATACGATTGGGACCGGCATTGTGATCAACTGTGCCGGTGCATGGGCAGCACAGATAGCCGGAACAGCCAATGTCGCTTTACCGGTCGAACCGGTCAAGCGTCAGGTGTTTGTACTGGATACGACGGTGAAGCCCGAACAGCCGCTGCCATTGACGGTCCTCCCATCGGATCTTTATTTTAGAACGGAAACAGGCGGCCATATCCTGCTGGGGAAATCCATGGATGAGGATCCGGTTGGCTTTGATTTTTCCTGGGACGAGAAACGATTTTATGATGTTTTATGGCTGGAGCTTGCCGAATTTGTGCCCGCATTCGATACCCTGAAACTTATCCGGGGATGGGCCGGTCTATATGCGGTCAACCGGATGGACAGCAATGCCATTCTGGGAGAATGGCCTGAAATTAAGGGTCTTTTTTTAGCCAATGGGTTTTCGGGCCATGGTCTGCAGCAGGCCCCGGCAGTGGGACGCTATCTGTCAGAAATTATTTTGGGTAAAGATCCTGTTTTGGACCTGTCCATATTTTCTCCCCGGCGTATTCTCGAAAATAAACCCTTAACGGAGATGGGGTTGGTGTAACAACTTGAACTTGCAGTATAGAATACGATTCTCTCCCTTTAAACGATAGATCAATACAGGATTTGGGCCAAAAGACATTTTTGAGATGACTTCTAAAAAGAGAAGAGCCTTTAATTCCATACCATCGAATACCGCCGAAACGTATGGAGTAAAGAGCCATAAATATAAAGAAAACATATGACGATGGAAACATCCAAGCATGTCATCATCATCGGTGGTGGTGTCATCGGTGGATTTTCAGCATATTATCTGCTGGAAAAAGGTTGGTCGGTCACCATTGTCGACAAAGAATGTTTTGGCAAGGAGGCATCCAGCGGCAACTGCGGCCTGATCGTTCCAAATCATATCTTACCCCTCAATTCCCTGAATACCCTGACCAAAGCGTTCAAGTGGGTCCTGAGGAAGGATTCGCCTCTTTATGTCAAGCCGCGTATAGACGCCAGCCTGATAAAATGGCTCTGTCTGTTCGCTTATAATTCTCATCCAAAAGCTGTTCTGAGATCCACCATAGGCCGTCATGCATTGCTGCAGAGTAGTTTTGAATTATATCCGGCCTTCATTCAAGCAGAAAAAGCGATATGTGACTGGGATGTGGCGGGCTCCCTTCATATTTATAGATCGGCAAAGGGGTGGAAAGATTATAGCAGAACAGATGCCTATTTAAAAACGTTTGGTATTGAGGCTCAAGCCCTGGACATGGAAGCCATGCTTGAATGGGTGCCGGGGTTGAAAAATGGCGTCAGCGGTGGCTGGTTCTACAGACAGACGGCCCACCTTCGGCCCGAACAACTCATGTCTGAG
The DNA here is from genome assembly GCA_033791325.1 of Desulfobacterales bacterium. GTDB lineage: Bacteria > Desulfobacterota > Desulfobacteria > Desulfobacterales > B30-G6 > B30-G6. The sequence continues at coordinate 5,919 of JASJGV010000080.1, forward strand.
TTGCGCCGCATCCTTCTTAGTCGCGGAGCACGGATTTTGGAGAATTGTCCTGTCCAGACGTTTCGACAAAAAAATGGTCTTGCTGTTTCCGTTGTGACCCGTGATACGGAGCTCTCGGCCGATGCATTTGTGCTGGCTACCGGGGCCTGGGCGCCCTGTTTCGAGAACGTGCTGGGGTGCAATCTCCCAATACAACCGGGAAAAGGGTATTCCATCACCATGGGTCGACCGAAAATATTTCCTGAGATCCCATGCTTTTTTGAAGAACAAAGCATTGTCTCCACACCCTGGCCGGATGCGTGCCGTCTGGGAGGCACTATGGAATTTTCAGGATTTGACACCCGGGTGAATCCACGGCGTTTAGGGGCTTTGACCCGCAGTTTCAATGGTTATTTTGATCAATGGCTGAGCAGTGGCAAGAAAGAGGAATGGTCCGGTTTCCGGCCCATGACCATGGACGGGCTGCCCTTTATCGATTATTCGCCCCGGTTGAAAAATGTCATGGTCGCCGCCGGGCATAACATGATCGGACTTAGTGCAGCGCCGAGTACGGGAAAACTTGTGGCGGAGATCATGGATCAGGCGACGCCCCATATCGATCCACACCCCTACCGTTTTGCAAGGCATTATAAATAGCGTTAATGGCGGGAGCAGCGGTCAAAACAAATAAATTGATGTAAACCGTAATAGCCGTCAATTGACCCGCTAACAAGCCAAGAGGAAAGGTATGAAAAACCCCAATCCATTTGAGTGGTTGTCCATCAAGGCCCAAAAACAGGGTTTTGTCATTCTGCTTGTGGTCACACTCGTTGTCACGGGGGGGCTGCGATTTTTCGATGGTAAGCTGAAAACCGAGGCAGCACCCAACGGCATCGTGTCCTTTGAGTTTGCAGGAAACCTGGAAGCCGCAGAGAACATACTCGCCTCATGGGGGCCTAAGGGAGCCGTTTATGCAGGATTGAGCCTGGGTCTTGATTTTCTCTTTCTCTTTTCTTATGCCGGAGCAATAGGGCTGGGATGTGTCCTGGCAGCCCGTGGATTATTTCAACGGATGATAATGTTTTCATTGTTAGGGGTGCCCCTTGCCTGGGGACAGCTGTGTGCGGCCCTGCTGGATGCTGCCGAAAACATCAGCCTTATTCAGGTTCTTCTGGGCTCTGAAAGTGTTTTGTGGCCGGCGCTGGCTTTCTGGTGTGCCATCCCTAAATTTCTCATCGTGGCAGCCGGTTTGATTTACATTGTCGTCAGTGTTGTCCTTTTAATGATCGGAAAAGATAGAACACAAGTCTCATGCTTGTAATAGGTTCTAATCATCTTGATGGTCGGCCTTTATTCTGATATCAATTCTTTATTATTGCAATCAGATGGGAGAGTGGTCCGATGTATCTGTTTTCTCGGTTTTTTGTCCGTACGCTGATATGTGTATCCCTGGCAATCCTTGCAGGGGTCAATTTTATTTCCTTTTCCTATGCCCAGGAACAGAAAAAAACACCTCCAGCCGTTCCGGTCAAGGTGGCACCTGTTCTGGAAAAGACCGTCCGTGACCAGATTTCCTTGGTAGGCACCACAAAGCCCATACGGGAGAGTGTCGTTGCATCCGAGGTGTCGGGTCTGGTGGAGGCCTTTTATGTCAAAGCCGGAGACTTTATTGCCAGGGGAACGCCCCTGGCGGTATTGGGGTCTACCGGTGCACAGTTGCGGCTAAAAGGGGCCAAGGCTGCCCGCGCCGGTATTCAGGCAGCACTCGTTCTTGCTGAAAAGGAACTGCAACGCATCGGCAATCTCAAGAGTACCAATAGCGTGGCCGAAAGACAGTATGACGAAGCTTTCTACAATCATAGTGCTCTTGAAAAAAACCTTTTAATGAATGCGGCCGATATCGAACAGTTGGATTACGAAATTTCCAAGAAAAGTGTTCAGGCGCCGTTTGCAGGCTTTGTTGCGTTAGAGCATACCCAGATAGGGGAGTGGGTCGATACCGGTGGCCCGGTAGTCACGCTGGTGGATATGAACCGTATCCTCATTGTGGTGGATGTGCCTGAAAAATATATGGTGGGGATCAAGTCCAGCAGCAATGTCCGTGCGGTCATCAATAGCCTGGGTATATCACCCCTGTCCGCAACCGTTTCCACGATTCTGCCCATGGGGGATCCAAACGCCAGAACATTCCCCGTGCATATCGAGCTGTCAAACAAGAAATTTAGGATCAAGAGTGGCATGGCCGCGACGGTCACCTTCAGTGTCGGGGAGAAACGAACCGTTATGCTACTGCCCAAAGATGCCATTGTCACCTCTGGAAACCGACGTCTGGTCTATACTGCCGCTGGTGGCAAAGCAGTTCCGGTTCCCATCAAGGTTGTGGGGTACTATGAGGGTAATGCCGCCATCCAGGGGGCTCTGGAACCGGGACAACAGGTGGTTGTGCGGGGCAACGAGCGATTGAGACCCGGCCAGGCTGTACAGGTTATTGACTGATGAAACTCGTCGAGACTGCCATAAAAAGACCGGTAACCGTAATTGTGGGTGCTATCCTGCTGGTTCTGTTCGGTTTCATTTCACTTTACAGAATTCCGATCCAGTTGACACCCAATGTGGATCTGCCCGAGGTGTCCGTGGAAACCCGTTGGACGGGTGCGAGCCCCCAGGAGGTGGAACGGGAGATTATCGATGTCCAGGAGGAGGAACTTAAAAACCTCGAGGGACTGGACAGCATGGAAAGCGAAAGCCGGGACAGCTATGCTTATATCAACCTGATGTTTGAAATCGGCACGGACCCGGATGATGCCCTTTTGCGGGTGTCCAAGAAGCTTGACCAGGTAAAAAAATACCCAAACGATGCAGACAAACCCCTGATCAAGTCCGGTGGCCGGCGGGAGCAGGCCGTTGCCTGGATGGTATTGAAACCCAGAAACGGCTACCAGGGTGTTCTGAACCAGGAGTTCGACTTTATCAATGACAATGTCAAGCCTTTCCTGGAAAGGATCGACAATATTGCTTCGGTGAATGTCTATGGAGGCCAGGAAAGGGAGCTTACGGTCACCATAGACACCGAATCCCTTTCCTCCCATAAAATCACCATACCCGAACTGTTAAGAGCACTGGATGCTGAAAACAGGAATGTGAGTGCCGGCAGTTTTGATGAAGGCAAACGGAGATATGTTACCCGTACGGTGGGTGAACTCAAGGATGTCACCGATGTCGAAAATGTCATCATCAAACGGGTGAACAATATACCGATCAAGATAGGAGATGTCGCAAACGTTCAGCTCGGTTATGAAAAACTGGACGTGGTGGTCCGGCATGAAGGTTCACCCACCATCGTCATGAATGTTGTCCGGGAACCGGGATCCAATGTGCTTGTTATCATGAATCGTCTGAAAGAGGTTTTGACGGAGCTTAACGATTCAGTTCTCAATGACAGAAAACTGATAATCCGCCAAGTTTACGATGAAACCCGCTATATATACAGCGCCATCGATCTTGTGCGGCAGAACATTTTTCTGGGGGGTATTCTGGCGATTGTGGTGCTGATTCTTTTTTTAAGGAGTATTGCCAGTACCTTTATTGTCTCTCTGGCGATCCCCATCAGCGTTATTGCTACGTTTCTTATCATGACCATGCTGGGGCGTAACATCAATGTGGTCAGCCTGGCAGGACTCAGTTTTGCCATCGGTATGGTGGTGGATAATTCCATTGTGGTGTTTGAAAACATATTTCGTCATCGTGAAATGGGAAAATCGCGTGTGGAAGCCGCCTATGACGGCACTGTTGAAGTCTGGGGCGCTGTCCTGGCCAGTACACTCACCACCGTGGCGGTATTTCTGCCCATCGTATTTGTACAGGAAGAAGCCGGTCAGCTTTTTCGGGACATTGCTATTGCCATCAGCAGTGCGGTTTTATTGAGTTTAATTGTATCCATCACCGGTATTCCAACACTTTCGGCCAAGATTCTGGGTCGGGTCGACAGCACCTCGCCGAAAAAGAGACGCCGGTTTTCAGTTCTTGGCCTGGCCGGCGGGTTCGTCAATCTGATCACCCGTTTTATCTACTGGATGTGTGGGTATGTGACTGCCAGATTGATGGTGGTGTTTGTTTTAACCATCATGTCCGTCAGTTTTGCAGTGGGATTGATACCCAAGACAGAGTATCTACCCCAGGGGAACCGTGAAATGCTCTTCGGTATTCTCATACCCCCACCCGGTTATAACCAGGCTGAAATGAAACGGATTGCCTTGGAAGTCGAAAAAGACATTCTGCCCCTGATTGACCATGAAAGGGATAGTGAAACAGCCCTGAAACTAAACCTCCCCCCCCTGGAGAGTTTTTTCTTTGTGGCTTTCGGGCAGCAGGCCTTTATGGGCATGATGTCCAAAGTTCAAGAACGAACACGGGAGCTTCTTCCGTATATTTATGGTGCTCTCAGAAAAATTCCCGGTATGATTGCCATCGTTCAGCAGCCGGGTCTTTTTGCCAGGGGCATCGGCAAGGGTCGATCCATCGAAGTTGAAATAACAGGTCCCGATCTGGTGCAGCTCATCAGTCTCGGGCGACAGGTCTTTGGGGGTGCCATGGGGGTATTACCCGGCGCCCAGATTCGCCCCATACCGAGTCTCGACCTGGGGAGTCCGGAAATGCGGATTACCCCGGACCGGGATCGTTTGACGCGATTGGGTATGACCACTGCCGATCTGGGTACAACGGTCAATGTCCTGGTGGACGGCGCACGCGCCAGCGGGTTCCGTTTTCTGGGTGAAGAGATAGACCTCATGGTCAAGACAAAAGAAAACAGAATATCCACCATTCAGGACCTGTCGGATCTGCCGGTGATTTCGCCTTCCGGACAAAAGGTCACCCTGGCATCGGTGGCAGATATCAGCTTGACCGAGGGGCCCAGCCAGATCAATCATTTGCACGCCCAAAGAGCCATTACCATAATGATTATTCCACCAGCGGAGATTGCGCTTGAAACAGCTACTCAGCTAGTTTCCGAAAAGATCATCGATCCGTTGAAGAGCAGCGGTGTGCTTGGCAATAGCTACAATATTCATATGGGGGGTACCGCGGACAACCTGACGCGGACCCGGGAGTCCCTCATGTGGAATTTTTTACTGGCCGTGGTCATCAGCTACCTGCTCATGTCGGCCCTGTTTGAAAATTTTCTTTACCCATTTATTATCATGTTCAGCGTTCCCCTGGCAGCTGCCGGCGGCTTCGTGGGTCTTTTCCTGCTCAACCGGTTTGTCATTTATCAGCCTCTGGACATCATTACCATGCTCGGTTTTGTCATACTGGTGGGTATCGTGGTGAATAACGCCATTCTTATCGTTCACCAGACACTTAACAACATTCGAAAGGCTGCAATGGCATCCCGTGAGGCCATTGCCGAGTCGGTCCGCTCACGCATACGACCCATCTATATGAGCAGCATCACCACCGTATGCGCCATGACACCCCTGGCACTTTCACCCGGGGCCGGTTCCGAGTTTTACCGCGGGCTTGGCAGTGTCGTTATTGGTGGCATCCTGGTTTCAACGATATTCACTATTTTTTTGATACCTGCATTACTGAGTTTGACATTGGATACTGTATCCGGTCTCAAGAAAATGTTGCATTTTAAAAGCAC
>JASJGV010000081.1:0-2719 GCA_033791325.1 Desulfobacterales bacterium
CTGCTAAAACTCCGGCGGAGCATTGTCCGCTGCACCGCAAATCAGGTCTTACAGACCTCATCAAAGGCGTAAAAAAGTTGTTCAATGCCAAATAGAACGAGCTGTATGATAGCATGGTGCCTGTTAAGTTTGCTGCTTGGCGGTTGCGTCAAGGAAACATCTGTCACAGAAACTGTCGCGGCCCCGGAAAAGATTACCCGTGAAGAACCGGAGCAGCCCGAAGAACCTGCCCGCCCCAGCCCGCGGGCTTTAGCATCGCTGAAGCTCACCGACCAGGGGCGCCGGCTTATAGACGCGGGCGAGGCCGATAATGCCATCCGGGTTTTGGAGCAGGCCATCAGCCTGAATCCCACCAATGGCCAGAATTATTACTACCTTTCAGAAAGTTGGCTGATGAAAGGATTCACTTCGAAAGCCCGAGAATTCAACTATCTGGCGGAATCTCACCTAAAAGGCGATCAGGATTGGGAAAAAAGGGTGACCCGGCAGGCCGAGCGAATATTGGAGTTGGAGGAAAAAATAAAAAAATCCCGCTAGTTTTATGTCCCATAAATATCAGTACAGAAAGGAAATATAATGATAAAACGGATTATTAAAATACTATTTGTTTCATTGTTAGCGGTTGTATTCATCGGATCATCGGCCATTGCCCAGGGTAAGGGCAAGGGCCAAGGCCAAAGCGGTGATCGCCCTGCGGGCTGGGGTGAGGGCCAGAAGGAGGGTTGGCAATCCGATGTGCCTCCGGGGCAGGAAGAAAAGGAAAAGAAAGAAAAGAAAAGAAAGAACATTTCCGGTGAAGAACAGGATTTAGAGGACAAACAAATAGAGAAAGAGAAAAAAGAGAAGCAAGAAAGAAAGCAACACAGGAAAAGAAAGCAAAAACAAGGGAAAAAATCTAAAAAATAATAGGATAACGCAAAATGAAGACCAGAAAAATAACGACCGTCTGCGGCATGGGGTTGATTTTCCTCTTTGGCGTACTTTCTCCCTTAGAGGTTGCTGCTGATGGATTTACCTGTGAAATAAGAGCCACTTTGGATAACTACTGGCTATATATTCGTGATTTGGATCGTGACGGCAACCCTACGCGGGATACCCTTTTTAGGGGATGGATTATGAGAGGTCAAACCATTCCCCTCACCAGCCGGTCCGGCCGCATCAGTTATACCTTCAAAGCAGATTCCGACTATCGTGACTCGGGCAGAAATGAAGGCCTGTGTAGAAATAACCGCATACTCAGGTTGCCGTGATGACCGCGCCTTACAGGGCCATAGTTTCATCAGACTGGAGCGAATGTCTGGCGCCAAGCGGACCGTTTGACTGCCTGGCCTTTTCCCATCCTGAACTTAAAAGTGATATGGCCGCTGTTTTTCGTCAATACACCGGCAACCGGATCACCCTCGGTGAGGCCGCCGCAAAAATCAAAAAATTGCTCCCCGATCCCATATCACCCGATCAGATGGATGCCTATCTGGATGCATCTTTCACCACCTATACGGGTGTGCCCGATTTGATCCAGTGGTGCCTGGATAACCGGATTCTTTTTATGATCAACACCACCGGCATGATCGGATATTACCAGCGCATTTTTGCCAAAGGCCTTCTGCCCCCGGTGCCGGTGTTGTCGGCCCACCCCATGATACGCTACCCTGATCTCGCAAGTGATCCCCCCCATGTGTATGAACTTTTTGAGACCCGGGACAAGGGCCAAAATACCCAAGCCGTTGTACGCTCACTGGGCATTAAAGCCGGCAAGATTATCCTGATGGGGGACAGTGGTGGTGATGGTCCTCACTTCCAATGGGGAGCCAAATCAGGTGCCTTTATGATCGGCAGCATGACCAAACCGTCTCTGGACAGCTACTGCCGGGAAAAAGGGATTGTGATTAACCTGCGGTTTGGGTTGGATTATTCTAAAAGTGAGAAGAAAGACCAGACCACCAAGGAATCGAAGATAAATTTTATGGATCTCACAACCATAATAGAAGAAATCGTGTACCCATGATAATCAGGCCTTTAATATATGGGAGTTCCAGTGGGATAATATTTTTGACTTTACTATATATCACATAGGTAATCCATGATACGTGTGCAATTGATTTGAGACCAAAATGCAGCCAAAAATAGACGATAGCCGTTACGCGCACAGCGATTCATGGTGGAACCCTCGTTTTATTGAGCCCGGGGTTGACAAAGATTTTAGACTGCAGTTTGACTCGTCAGCGCTTTCCAACGTCCGGGCAGTATTAGGCATACTAATATTTTTCTGGTGCGCTTTCGTTTACTTTGACCTGTTTCTAAGCCCTGCCGCCAAATTCAGAGTTTTGCAGTTCCGTTTCGTCATGATAGCACCTCTTTTTCTGCTTCTGGGTGCTTTTTCTTTTTCAAAATCCGCGCCATCGTTCTATCAACCGTTGATTGTCCTTGTAGAGTTTTTGATGTTTGCTGCACTTATTCGAGTGGTTGCTCTCTACGACGATTTTGGATTAATGGCAAATCGGCTCGGTTTCGAGTTATCGATGCCAAGTCAGGACGCCAAATTTATTTTTGTAATGATTTGGATTATAGTGGTGTTCGTCGCTTCACTCTCAGCCAGAATAAGAACCCGGGCTGTACTCGTTCTTTCTGCCGTTCTGGTCTTCGCTTTGCTGACCACCATTTATGTTTTCAAGCCATCTGCCGTTTTGGTCGCACTAACAGGGCCGTTTGTATTTGCATG
>JASJGV010000082.1:0-3334 GCA_033791325.1 Desulfobacterales bacterium
AGAGCCGCGATTCTTCGGGACCAGATTGCGGAATTACAAAAGGCCATGTTGTTTGAGTTATAAAGCATACGTTTTAGGTTTTAGGTTTTAAGTCCGCAGATAACCGTACGCCTAAAACCTAAAACTTAACACTTAAAACGAGCTGTTTTAGCGTTTTATGGGTAATGAGCTATGACCGATCAGCTATCAGCTAAATCGGAGATTCAAAAACAACTTTCTCGCACCCCTTCCGAACCGGGTGTTTACCTGTTCAAGGATATGGAAGGCAAGATTATATATGTTGGGAAAGCAGCCCAGCTGAAGAAGCGACTGGCATCCTATTTTTCAAAATCAAAACATTCCGACACCAAGATAAGCGTGTTGGTGAGCAGGGTGACCGCTTTCGACGTCATTCTGGTGGGGTCTGAAAAAGAAGCCCTTATTCTCGAGTCAAACCTGATCAAGAAATACAGACCCAGATACAACGTTATCCTCAAAGACGACAAACGTTACCCCTGTTTGCGTATCAATACGCGACATTCTTATCCCAAAATATCCATTGTCCGAAAAATCAAAAAAGATGGGACCCTCTTTTTCGGCCCGTTTACATCGGCAGGTGCGGTTAGGCAATCTCTTAAAATCGTGAACCGGACATTCAAACTTCGCAAGTGTTCGGACAGGGAGTTCAGTCAGAGAACTCGACCCTGCCTTCACTACCAGATGCAGCGATGTCTGGCTCCCTGCTGCATGGATGTCGACCCAAAAACCTATGGGGCACTGATACAGGAAGTTGTATTGTTTTTGAACGGCCGAACACCTGACCTGATCATGAAAATCAAGAAAGAGATGAATCAACAGGCGGAATTGGAGCAGTATGAAAAGGCCGCCGAGTTGAGAGATAAAATATTTTCTCTTGAAAAGATCCTTGAAAAGCAGCTTTCAGTATCCACCGATTTGAGAGATCGTGACGTTATCGCACTGGTGACTTCTTCGGATCATGCCATGATCGCCATGTTGTATGTACGGGGTGGTTTTCTCCTGGGGAAACGTCAATTTGTTTTTGAAAAGGTTTTAGCTGCGGAAGAGGACATTCTTGCTGGATTTTTGCGTCAGTTTTATGAACAGGCGCATATGATTCCACCGGAGATCCTCGTGTCTCATTATCTTGAAGATGTTGAAATAATCGAGGGTATACTGAAAGACTCCAGGGATGGTAAGGTCAAAATTCACCGTCCTCAGAGAGGAGAGAAAAGACGTCTCGTTAAGATGGCGCTGGAAAATGCGGAAAATGGATTACGTGAGGCGTTGGCATCCAACACGGCTGACATGGCGTTATTGACACGGCTCAAGAAGCGATTGAATATGGCGCGTGTGCCGCTTAGGATAGAGTGCTTTGACAACTCCCATATATTTGGCCGGGCATCGGTCTCCGGTATGGTGGTATTTGAAAAGAGCCGGCCGAAAAAAGCGGCCTATCGAACCTACCGACTCACAACAGCCGCCAGGCACGACGACTACGCAGCAATGGCGGAGGTTTTGGGGCGGCGGTATGGCAAGCACGGGAGTCGTGAACCTTTGCCCGATCTTCTCGTGGTGGATGGCGGCAAAGGGCAGTTGAATATTGCCGGCGACATTATCCATCTGCTGGGGCTGGAAAAATGTTTCGAAATTATCGGCATAGCCAAGCGAGATGAAAAAAAAGGTGAAGTCAGGGACAAAATTTACCAGATGGGCAGGGCTAATCCGGTTTCCTTCGGAAGAGACCTGGATGTACTGCTCTTGTTGCAGAAAATCAGGGACGAGGCGCACCGATTTGCCATTCAATACCATAGAAAACTACGCGGCAAACAGTCCATGCATTCGGCTCTGGATGATATTTCTGGCGTAGGACCTAAGAGAAAAGCGATGCTGCTGAAACATTTCGGAAGTGTCGCATCGGTCGGTTCGGCGGACCTGAAGACCCTGACTGCCCTGCCGGGAATGAATCGCAAGATAGCCCGGGCACTGAAGGTGGGATTAGGAAAACAGGATACAGAAGTCAGAATACAGGATACAGGAGATAGGAGTCAGAATAAAGAATAAAGACGAACGGCCAATAGCGAGTGCTATTGGCCGTTCAAAATTGATGGCGTCGTAAAAAGCCCCATCTACTGCGTTGTAGTATTTTTTCAGACACTCGGCATACTACATGTATGGCCTCGTTCCTGAAAAAACACTACGCCTTGTATATGAACCTTTTTACTTAGCCATCCATAGTTGAACCCGTGAATTTTTACGAGACCATCAAAATTTGATGTTGGACGTTCGATGTTCAAATGTGTTCAAAAAATTCTGTATTCTGTCTTCTGACTCCTGTCTTCTGTGCCTACCCCAGTTTTTTTAGGTCATCTTTTAACCCCTGAACAGCTGTTGCTGATTTCATCAGGGCAGAAGCTTCGTCTTCCGTCAGCTTGATTTCGATAATTTGTTCCACGCCACCGGCGCCCAGCTTCACTGGTACGCCGATAAAAAGATCCTGAATACCGTATTCACCCTCCAGGTAGGCGGCGCAAGGCAAGATTTTTTTCTTGTCTTTCAAGATGGACTCAGCCATTTCGACGGCCGCAGACGCCGGAGCGTAGTATGCACTGCCGGTCTTTAAAAGTTTTACAATTTCGGCGCCACCGTTGGCTGTGCGATCCACAATGGCATCGATGCGGTCTTTGGGCATTAATTCAGTGATCGGAATACCTGCTACGGTGGAGTAGCGGGGCAATGGAACCATAGTGTCACCATGTCCGCCCAGGACAAATGCATGGGTGTTCTCTACTGACACGTTCAGTTCCATGGCAATAAATGCCCTGAAGCGTGCCGAATCGAGTACGCCTGCCATACCGATCACACGGTTCTTTGGAAAGCCACTGGCTTCATAAGCAACGTGACACATGGCATCCAGGGGGTTGCTGACGATAATAAGCACCGCATTGGGTGAGTGTTCGGCGATCTGAGCCGTAACATTTTTCATGATTCCTGCATTGGTGCTGATCAGATCGTCTCGACTCATGCCGGGCTTTCTCGGTATACCGGCTGTGATGATGACGATATCGGAATCTTTTGAGTCATCGTAAGTGTTGGTTCCCGTCAGGTGGGCATCGTGCTTTTCAATGGGTGCCGCTTCAGTAAGATCAAGCGCTTTTCCCTGCGGTACCCCTTCGACGATATCGATCAGAACGACATCACACAATTCTTTTTCAGCCAGTCGTTGGGCCGCAGTTGCACCGACATTTCCGGCCCCCACGACGGTTACTTTCTTGTTCATTGCTGTTTCCTCCGTAATATGTTTATTCCGTCATTTAAAACCTGGTCCTTTGAGCCA
>JASJGV010000083.1:0-3067 GCA_033791325.1 Desulfobacterales bacterium
TTTAGGTTATTTAGGCTGTAGGCTATAGACTGTAGGAGCCATCCGCTGGTTGCTTTCAGTTACCCTCCAACCCTAACAGCCCTTTAGCAGTATAGAATGTTCGGTGTTGAGCCCGGCTCCCGGCCACAGCCTACAGCCTAAAAGCCTATAGCCTATCTGGCTGATCCGTTACACATGTTTGTGCGGCTGTTTTCCGATTTTGTGCGAGTGCTGATGCGTATGTACATGGTCGCGGTCATCCCTGAAGAGTTTGCCGTTTTCCATGCTGTAAAAAGCATGGGTCGTTTCGGATAGCACATCGAATGCGTGTGAAATCAGAATATAAGACAGATCCAGCCCCTGGAGTATACCGATCAACCGTGATTTCATGGACGTGTCCAGTGCATTGGTGGGCTCGTCCAGAAGCAGTACATCCGGTTGCATGGCCAGGATCGTGGCCAGGGATACCAGACGCTTTTCTCCGCCGGAGAGCTTGAAGGTAATCCGGTTTTCAAAGCCACTCAGACCCAGGTAGTCAAGGGTTTGCCGGGAAATGTCCAGGGCCTCCTGTTTTGATTTCCCCAGGTTAAGGGGACCAAAGGCAACGTCCTCTATGACAGTGGGGGAAAACAACTGATCATCTGCATCCTGGAACAACAGGCCGATTCGATGGCGGATGCCGACAAAGTCTTTTTCTTTCCGTCGCTCTTTCCCAAAAATCTCGATGGTGCCGCAGGACGGTTTCAAGAGACCCATAATGACGTGGAAAAGGGTTGTCTTTCCGCTTCCGTTGGGTGCTACCAGACCGATCCGGTCGCCTTTGGTAAATGTGAAATCGATGCGGTCCAGGACTGTTTTCCCGCCGGGGTACTGGTATGAAACGTTCTTGAGATTTATGAGTGTATTGTTTGAATCCATAATTCAACTGTTGTCATTAAGATAATGATCAGGGACATGATGACAGTAAAAAGCAGATTCCCTGGATTCGGCTCAAACTGCCGGAGGGAGTGGAATCTGCCGGTGAACCCGCGGCACTTCATGGCCTTGGAAACCCGGTCTGCCCGCACCGATGCATGTACGAACAACATGCCCACAAGATAAGCATAGGACTGATAAGAATGGAGGTTGGTTCCTGGTCTGAAACCTCTTATTTTCATGGCGCGGGTCAAACGCTGGTATTCCTGCTCCATGACGAAAACGTACCGATAGGTTATCAGCAGCAGGTATACGAGTTTGTCCGGTAGACCCAGACAGCCCAGCGCATGCCCCAGGGTTGCTATGGACATGGTTGCCAGAAGCGCCATCAGGGCCAGCAGGATAGCGGTTGATTTCAAGCTGATCTGTGCCGCGAGGAGAACACCCGGGCTGCTGAATTCAATGGGGCCGAGCCTGAAAAAGGTTGCACCCGGGTATGTCAGCGGCATGAGCACCCATATCAGCAGAATAAATCCCAGCAGGACCGTCAATCGCTTGAGCACTTCCCTTGCATCCAGTCGGGCAACCGTCACCAGGACCACCGAGGTGACAAGGCCGGACAACAAAAGGAAAAAACTGCTCGACAAGGCGACCACAAACGAATAGATCAGCGCCATCACCACCTTAATCCTCGGGTCAATGGAATGGATGACGGACTTGCCTCCGGCAAAGGTTTCCGGTATCATTTCTCGACCTCACTTCTTTTTCGACGATACTGCACGTACGCGGCAAGTCCCACAAGCCCGACGATGTATCCCATGCCGCCAAGGAGATCGGACAACGAAATCCGCTTTTCATCCAATGCGGTGATCTTGTCCATGAGCGGTTTTAATTTACGATCCAGGGTGGCTTCAACCAGAGCGGAAATCTCCGTTGCCGACAATCCGCTTTCAGGGGATCGATAGGTTTTTGACATTTTCGGATCGAACGTATTGGATTCCCCTGGAGGGACGGTATTCGATCTCGGGTTGGTATGGGATTCGGCAGTGGTTTCCAGGAAATCTTCCCTGGAAAGTGCCCAGAATGCACGATGCCCCATCCCTGCCGTTAGAACAATCTGCATGTCTGATATTTTAGGCGCCTGAAAGCTGAAAAGCCCCTGGGCGTCGGTTTCTCCTTTCAGCAGCAGATTTCCGGTTTCGTCAAAAACTTCAACCAAGGCCTTGTCAGGCCGTTTACCTCCCATGAATTTGCTTTGTGTGTGAACGGTATCGCCCTGTACCCATGCAAAAATGCTCACCCTGTGCGCCAGGGCGGGAGGAACATTCAAAAAAAACATTAAAATCAGGACAGGCAGATACCCTGCGACGACGCGACTGATCTCGCCCAAATCCCGGTGCAGTGTCTGCTTCAATTGAGTGATTGTTTTCATCATGATTTATCCGGTTTATGCAACTATGGGGTTAAGCATTTCCGGGTGTACCTTCTTTAAAAAAGCCACGCAAAATACCGTAACGATGCCCTCGATGATCATTACCGGCACGTTGGCCGCTACTATGAGCCCCGACAGGGACCAGAAATTCTTCTCCGTGAATACCAGGGCCAAGCCCAGGAGAAGGCCGGACAGGAGCACCGAAACAAAACCGCAGGAAAATGATCCGATGATTGCAAGCACCGGGGATCTATGGATCATGTTTCTGAAAGCATAATAGCAGATGACTGCCGGCAACGCCATCAGTATTGTATTGACGCCCAGGGTGGTGATGCCGCCGAACTGAAAAAATATCGCCTGCAGAATCAGCGCCACGAGAATTGCGGGAAATGCCGCCCATCCGAGTATAAGACCGAGCATGCCGTTCAGGATCAGGTGTGCGCTGGATGGGCCCACATTGACATGGATGAGGGAAGCCACAAAAAAGGCCGCCGCTAGAACACCCACATGGGCAACGCGGTCATAGTCCATCTGTTTCAATCCGACCGCGGTACCTGTGATGGCAAGCGCAGCGCCTGTTATCAGCACCGGCGCATTTAAGACACCTTCTGATATGTGCATATGCCTGACTTTCACCTAAGAAGCGATTGCCGATCTTACCGCATCTACGGTATCAGATGCCATCCCGCATAGCTTACTATAGCGGGACAGTATCTTCCTTGTAGCTGCGGCAACCTTGAC
>JASJGV010000084.1:0-2673 GCA_033791325.1 Desulfobacterales bacterium
CATGAATCGGGTAGGCTTTGTAAGCCACACGATCCAGCTGCCAACTCAATCCCCTGAAATAGAGAACAAACCTGACCAGCATGCCGATCAGAAAAATGCCCAAAGACAACCAGAACATCGGGCCAGTTAGAAAATCGTACATTGATTCCTCCGTTAAAAAATTAGGGTTCAAGGGTATGAGGGTCGGAGTTTTCAGTTATCCGTTTCTCTGATCCCCTTGTTCTTTCATGGAACCCGGGAATTTCACAAATCTGATCGGCACTGGAGCAAGGCATTTCAGTCTGAAGCTGTAGTCAACTACTGCGAAGGCTGAATAACACTGCGCCAGTGTCGATCAGAGATGCCCGAAGGGTGAAACTTGGCAAATATAACGGGTTTTGATTCCTTATAGTAAAAAACAATTGTTTGCCAAATTTCATGATATTTTCGGGCTAAAATGTTCGTTTCTTCTCATCCCTACCACTGAGAAAAAGCCAGAAGAGGAGCAAGCCCACAAGAATGGCTCCCATCAGCATGTAGGTGATGCTTTTCGAATGCAGCAGAAAATCATGCATTGTATAGAACAGTGAATCCATAAAACCTCTCCTTAAATCAAAAACAGATACCTGGGCCTAAAGGGCCTGATCCTGGTTAAACCCTGAAAGGGTTTTTTGGGGTGTGTTCGGTTTTAATAATTTCTAAATTCGAATATAGAAATCTGTATAACCAAATAGCTCTAACCTTGCCCAAAGAACCAAGGTTCTATTTGTGCTGATAGTCCGGGTGCTCATAAAAAATGGGCATCCGCGTCGTTACAAATCGATAAATCACGACGCCGATGGTAACGACGAATAAGGAAATGGCGATTTCCATCCAGCTGGGAAAATAGCGATCGGCCGACGGCAGGTGCCAGTTAAATGCCACCACAGAGATATTCAAGCGATTCAACACAACCCCCAGAACCGCGAGTATGGACGCCCAGCGCACCAGACGCAAATTCCTGTCACGAGCCGCAACGGCATAGATAAATGCCGGCAATGCTACAAAACCGATCAATTCCACCAGGAACCAGAGCCCCCAGCCGGTGGCCAGATAGTGCCAGTTGTTGTCCATGGCAATACCGATGAATTTGACACCCACGTAGCCCATCATCACAAAGGCAGCCGCCTTACCGAATCCAAGAGCCACACCCTCGCTTTCCTGGAGGTGGGTTTCATCCATCTTGTGGTGCAGGTGGCGATGTGCCAGGGATCCTTCGAATATCACCATGGAAAGCCCGGCAAAAACGCTCGACACAAAAAAGAATACCGGCAGGTAGCCCGAATACCAGAGGGGGTGAAGCTTGGAGGGTGCTATCATGTAAAGCGCCCCCAGGGAAGACTGGTGCAGGGTGGAGAGAATCACACCAAATATCGTCAGTACCAATGTAAGGCGAACCACCAGGTTCCGGATTTTTGACAACCCGAACCATTCGAGTGCGGCAGGGCTGAATTCGATAAAAAGGACGGTGAGATAGAGGAAAACACACAAGCCCACTTCGTAGAGCAGCGATGTGGTGCCTGGAGACAGAAAAACCGGATATGGCAATCGCCAGGGCCTGCCCACATCATAGTGGAGCGCCACTACCACCAGGGCATACCCCAGAAAAGCGGTCAATATGGCAGGGCGAACAGCCGAATGGTATCGTTTCAATCCAAAGATGTAACATGATGCCGAGGTAACATATCCACCTGCAGCAAGGGCCACACCACACAACAGATCGAATCCTATCCAGATTCCCCAGGGATTGTTGTCATCAAGGTTTGTAACCGCACCCAGACCGCCTGTAAAGCGTAAAACGGTGATGATCAGACCACAAAATATGATCAAGCCGGCTATCACATTGAAAGGCGTAAATATAGATTTATTCGCATGCGCCGTCTCTTGTGGCATCTATTTATCCTCCTTCGGTGTTTCATCAGAACCCGTGTCTTCAGACGTCTGCTGCGATTCTGCCGCTTCTCTGGCAGCATCTTCCAGGGCACGTTTGACTTCCAGATTAATGGCAGCCTCTTTTTCCTTGGTCATGCTGTCTTTCATCTCCGCCAATTTGGTCTTCATCTCCTCATTGGCATCGGCAACCGTCCTGGCGATGGCATCAATTCGTTCCTCATCAGCAATTTTATCTTTGCGTTTTGAAATGGCGTAGATACCGGTCAGCAACACCGGCCACAATGCCACGACAACGGGAACCGCCGCCAGAGGGCCCGCGGTGTAACTGGAAGCTGCCTGAGTGCCGAGATCTTCACGCATACCGATCTCGGAAAAAGGTGTTCCGGAAATGGTAAGCCAGCTGGTACCGCCCATTTCCTGCTCCCCATAAATATGATCGATATAGGCGCTGGGATATTTTTCAATACGCTGCCGGGCTATCTTGAGAAGTCTTTCACGCGGACCAAAAGTCAAGGCCTCTTTGGGGCATATTTCCACACACCCGGGGAGCAATCCTTTTTCGATACGCGGGTGGCACATGGTGCATTTGGTCACACGCGGCGTCAAGGGCTCGTTATATTCGTATGTCGGTATATTGAAAGGGCATGCGACCATACAGTACCGGCAACCCACACACAGGGATTCATCATAGGTGACCGCACCCGTCTTGACTTTTCTCAATGCCCTGACAAAGCAGGCCGAAGCGCAGGCCGGCTCCAGGCA
>JASJGV010000085.1:0-6623 GCA_033791325.1 Desulfobacterales bacterium
AGAAAAAAATGGATGAGCTATTAAAGCTATCTCTGTCCAGCTCTCCCTTGGGAATCTTGCGCAAACTGAAAGAGATCGATAAGGGTATCTGATCAATTGCTTGGAACGGGTCTATTGGCCTAAAATTTCAAGTGTGACATCTTTGGGCAGTGCCAGCCCGGCGGCAATATGTATGGCTTTGCAAACCGCGGCAGGTACGACACAGGCCTCGCAGCAACCTTTTTTTATCAAAACAGACCGGGAGACCTCCATGATGACACTCTCCTTTTGGGGGCTCAGTTCCTGGTAGGCATCGACGGGGGTTTTTTCCTGGTAACGCACAGCCAGCTCTTTTATGGTTTCACAGGGGCTGACAACTTTCAGTTCCACATGCATGTTATCTTCCGAGAAGGCGGTAATAATGGTTTTAAACCCACAAATCCCCGCATCAACCTTGATCTTTGCTTTCATTCAACAACCCTTTTTTAGGCTATTAGGGGGTTAGACTGTTCGGCTGTTAGGTGCTTTCTGCTGATAACTTTCAGCCACCCTCCAAACCTCCAACCCTGGTCCTAAGTCCCTTCAACCCTATTTTTTATCCTTGGAATCCATGAGCGCCTGGAGCTTTAAAGCGAGATCACTCATGGGCTCTGCCTTGGTGTTTTGTGAATAATCTTTCCAGCCGCCCTCTTCCGCTGCGTCCCCCGGTGCCAGAGTAATCTTCCGGTCAAGTGGATTTATCTCAGCCACGCTGACGCTGATGGAATCACCGGGCTTGAGTTGATCCAGGTGCCCGGGTTTTTCAGCCAGACTGAATTTCGATTTTGGCAGCAGACCGGTAATCCCGGGTGTCAGGGTCACAAAATAGCCAAACGATTCTTTATTTTCCAGCGTTCCCGCGATGACCTGGCCAACTTTGAAGGTATCCGACACATCGAGCCAGGGATCTCCCTGGGTGTCACGCATACTGAGGGATATCCTGCGTTTTCGGAGATCAAGATCCTTGATCAGAACAGAAACGCTTTCTCCCGGTGTTACCTCATCTGCAGGCTTGACCACACGTTTGACATAGCTCATTTCGCTGATGTGAACCAGCCCTTCTATGCCCGGCGCAATCTCCACAAATACACCAAAATCCATACAACGGGTCACGGTGCCGTTGACCTTGTTTCCAGTACTAAATTTTTCCGACACCTGATTCCACGGGTCTTCACCCACCTGTTTCATGGAGAGAGAGATTTTTTTTGTGTTTTTCTTTTCGCCATTCACAATCCCCAGCACCTTGACCAATACCCGATCATCGGCTTGAACCACCTGTTCAGGCTTTTCCATCCGGGACCAGCTAAGTTCAGAGATGTGTACCATACCTTCCAGACCTGGGGTTAATTCCACAAAGGCCCCGAAAGGCATGAGTTTGGTAACACGTCCCTCCACAACATCGTCTATGTTTAATGTCTCCAGAAAAGATGCCTTTTCTTTTTCCTGGGCCTGGGCCAGGATCTTGCGGCGGGAAACCACGATGTTTTTGCCGTTATTCTCAAATTGGGTAATTAAAAACTCATACACTTGGCCGACGTAGTCTTCCGGTGTTTCAACATATATCACATCCATCTGGCTGATGGGGCAAAATGCCCGTCGGTGAAGCATCTCCACATTGAACCCACCTTTGCAGGTAGCCGCCACTTTCCCTTCCACGGGAATGGCACTGTGAAACGCTTCACTCAGCATTTCCACACCGCCGACGCCGGAGATGGCTTTGGAAAGACGTATTTCATGGTCATCACGTGCAACCACATACAGTTCCATTTCATCACCTTCCGCAAATGCCAGGTTCCCATCATCGTCCAGCAGTTCGGCCCGTTCCACAATACCGTCCACCTTGGTGCCGACATCCAGAAAAACAGCGTCTTTCCCGATGGATATGATCTTGCCTGAAATCTTGTCACCGAGCTGAAGATCGTCACTCATACCGGCGCTGTACGATTCGAAAAGATCGGCAAAACTTTCTTCTTCCGGGTCATTTTCTTCATTTTCAAATTGGTCTGACATGGTTGCACTCCATAAACAGGTTAAAATATCAAGTATTGTTACACCTACGCGATAGGTAGGCGAGGAATCCTTGATTTGCAACAGTTATTTCATTTTCAGCTTGAAAAAGTATGATGTGTTCTTCTTGAACCGCAAAAGCGAGCGTATTCCCTATGGCTTGCCGCGGGGTTAGCGAGCGAATCTGAAACAGATGGAATTCCCTACGGTCGGAGATTTCTCGTAGATTGCCGGGAGGATCTTCAAAGAATGGCCAAATGTACACAGTTCCACAGCCATTTCTCATGGGTTTTGGGTGTTTTATATTGACAGCCCAACAAGCGCTGCGTAATCTTTGGAATACATATCATTTTGGAGGTATATCATGATTCAGAACTACGAAAAACTCGGTGCATTTTATCTTGGCAAGGAATATGACATAGCAGCCCGCACACTCAAAGATGACCTGATCCTTTATGACTCCAAAGATCTGAATACCCATGCCGTCATCATCGGCATGACCGGGAGTGGTAAAACAGGACTTGGCATCTCTCTTCTGGAGGAGGCTCTGATTGACAATATTCCTATTATAGCCATCGATCCCAAAGGGGATCTGCCCAACCTGCTTTTGAACTTTCCAGACCTTAAACCCAAAGATTTCCAACCGTGGGTGAACACCCAGGACGCCTTGAACAAGGGGCTTTCCATCGAAAAATTCGCTGCCAATCAAGCTGAAACCTGGCGCAAGGGGCTCGCGGATTGGGGTCAGGCACCGGAACGCATCGCCCGTCTGAAAGCTGCGGCAGATTTTACTGTGTACACTCCGGGAAGCCATGCCGGACAGCCGGTGAGTATTCTAAAATCCTTTGCTCCCCCGCCGCCGGCTATTCTTCAAGAAACCGACCTGCTTCGCGAATGCATCCAGACGACAACCACGGGGATTCTCGCCCTTTTGGGTATTGAAGCAGATCCCATTACCAGCCGGGAACACATCCTGATGGCCAAAATCCTGGAAGCTGTCTGGTCCGAATCCAGGAGTCTCGATCTGGCCGGTCTGATTCATGCCATTCAGGCACCGCCTTTCGAACGCATCGGGGTGATGGACCTGGAGATGTTCTACCCTGCCAAGGAACGGTTTGCCCTGGCCATGCGTATGAACAACCTCCTGGCATCACCGGGATTTGAGACCTGGATGGAAGGCGACCCGCTCAACATTGGCCAGATGCTCTACAGTGCCCAGGGAAAGCCCCGCGCCTCCATCTTTACCATCAGCCACCTTTCAGATACTGAACGGATGTTTTTCGTATCCATGCTACTCAACGAGATTATCGGATGGATGCGAACCCAGGCCGGCACTTCCAGTTTACGTGCTATTTTGTATATGGACGAGATTTTCGGTTATTTTCCTCCCATCAGCAACCCTCCATCCAAGACACCTCTTTTGACACTATTGAAACAGGCCCGGGCTTATGGGCTGGGCGTGGTGCTGTCCACCCAGAACCCCGTGGATCTCGACTATAAAGGGCTTGCCAATACCGGTACGTGGTTTATTGGTCGTCTCCAGACTGAACGTGACAAAGGGCGGGTTCTGGAAGGTCTTGAGGGCGCTGCTGCAGGTAGCGGATTTAACCGCGGCCGTATGGAGGAAATTCTGGCAGGTCTGGGAAAACGGGTATTTCTCCTGCATAACGTGCACGAAAATGAACCCGTTATTTTCCAAACCCGCTGGGCATTGTCTTATTTACGCGGCCCCATGACCAGAGATCAGATCAAAGCCCTGAAAACGAATAAAATAAGCCAGCCAACAGCCGACAACAACCTATCGGACGTTTCTGCGCCTGCTGATCCGCCAAAGATATTTGAGCCTGCCCGGGTTGCAACAGGCCCACCGGCGCTGCCACCAGGGATTGAGACTTTTTACATGCCCGCATCCGGCACCGGCCATGGCGTGGTGTATTATCCTGGTGTAATCGGTCGTATGGATGTCCACTATACTAGCGCCAGGTACAAGGTGGAAACCACCGAAACCCTGGCCCTTGCCGCCCGGCTGGAAGACGGACCTGTACCGCTGGACTGGGACGGTGCCATGGAGGTTGATCCTTTCGCCATAGAGACCACCCCAACATCGGGGGGGCAATATGCCGACCTTCCGTCAGCTGCATTAAAAACAACCAACTACCGCAAGTGGAACAAAGACCTGTTACGCTGGGTACGCCAAAACCGGCCGAAACTGCTTTTGCGTTCAAAGCGGTTTGGCATGACCAGCCAACTGGGTGAGTCCGAGGGTGAGTTTCGATCCAGGCTGGCCCAAACAATGCGTGAAAAACGTGATCTGGAAGTTGAGAAGCTGCGCAGAAAATACAGCAAGCGATTCACTACACTGAAAGACCGATTAATGCGGTCCGAGCAGGCAATTGACAGAGAATCCGAACAGGCCAAATCCTCAAAAATGCAGACCGCGATTTCCTTTGGTACCGCCATTCTCGGTGCATTTCTGGGTCGAAAAGCAGTCAGCGCCACATCGGCTTCACGGGTGGGGACTGCCATGAGATCCGCCAGTCGCGTTAAAAAAGAAAAAATGGACGTGGTCAGGGCAACGGAAAGGGCTGAGGCCATCCGTCTTCAGCTGACAGAACTCGATGAACGCTTGCAGGAGGATATGGACAGGGTCGAGCTGTCCCTGGATACAGATATCGAGGAGCTTGAGGAAATCAGCATAAAGCCCAAGAGCTCCAATATTACCCTGGAAGCTTTTGGGCTGACGTGGATGCCTTTTCGAAAGAATGCCGGGGGCGGGATGAGTCCTGAGTAGCCCCACTGTTGCATAAACAACATGGCAAAGTATAGATAATAATTTGTTATTATATACAATACCGTTGCTATAGCGCCACTTTCTGGATATTCCCCAGGTGAACTCTAAGGATGGCGTCTACTTTTCCATGTTGTTTGCCCTGCGGGACCAGTCTCTCTTTTGAGGTTTTACCTGGGGAAAATAAAAGGCAGACTAACAGCATATAACCTACCAATAACAAACGACATTCCTCAATCACAACTTAAGGGAAGTCTTATGAAACTGCGCTGGAAATATTTTTTGATTCTCCTCGTGGCAAGCCTGATTCCCATGGCCATCGTCACCGGCATCAGTCAGAAAGCCACAAAAAAATTGGGAAAGTCTCTTTCGGCTGAGACCTATAATACGCTGGCGGCATCGGTACAAAGGGAGATTGTCTCCGCCACAGAAAATTACGCCATGATTACGCTGTGGACAAAAACATCACTGGAACTAGCTTTGCAGGTTCTCATCAGGGAGGCCGCCATAGCCTTGGCCCTGCCACCCCCTGAACCAACCAGAATCTATTTTGCAAAAGATTTCGAAACATCCAATACAGCACCCGAGGATATAGCGCTCTCTTCGATTCACATGAAGGTACTCAAGGACGGAAAGACTACGCCAAAATCGATCAGCTACAATCACCCCAATTTTTTGCTGGCGCCTGGTGTCGATCGTAAGGAAGTTGCCGAAGATATCTCCAAGTTTACACGGTTGATACCTTCGTTAAAAGGCATCGCCGGCGGGCTTGAATCGTCTGTTTTTTGGATCTATGCCAGTTTGGAAAGCGGTGTGCACATCTCTTATCCCGGTCATGGTGGGTATCCTGTGACGTACGATCCCCGCACACGTCCCTGGTACACCCTTGCCAAGAAAAATAGAGGCACATCCTGGGGGCCGCCGATTGTGGATATTACCACCAATCAGTTAACATTTACTGTCTCGGCTCCCTTTTTCAATGCTGATGGCGCGGTGGCTGGTGTTTGCGCCATCGACGTGCTGATTCCCAATGTCCTGCTGAACAGCCAGATTTCTTCACAATGGTACAAAAGCATGCAGTCCTTCCTTTTGGGCTTTTCCGACATGTCTGGAAAAGGGATAAAACAGTCGTGGGTCTTATCTCGAAAAGAACAGACAGATCTGGTCAACTCTCCGGCCGGCGGTCCTGAAAAAAGCGTCTACTTTCAGGCAGGCCCAAAAGACTTCGAAAAGTTACTCCCATATATTGAAAAAGAAAAATCAGGCAGCGTGGAAATGCCCTATCAGGGGGTGGATTCCTACTGGGCCTATGCCACGATCTTTCCGGGTCTGAATTTCGTGATCATCGCGCCGAAAGCCATGGTCATGGGGTTACCTGAGGAAGTTGGCGCGAGATTCAGCAGCTATACCCGGGATCAAATGATTATTTCTATTACCGCTGTCATCATAGGTGTCCTTTTTATTGCCGGTATTGCCCTTCTTCTCTCCCAAAAAAGTAATAATAATGTAAAGACTATCGTAAACGGAATCAAGCGCCTGGAAAAAGGTGATTTCACCGCGCGGTTGGACCTTCAGTTCAACGATGAACGGGATCTGATCATCACCACTTTCAACCACATCGTCCCCAGGCTCGAGGAACACTTACGCATGAGCAGGGCATTGGGTGTTGCCAAAGAAGTCCAGCAGAGCCTCCTGCCCAAAGAAGATCCATCGATACAAGGCTTTGACATAGCCGGCACCAGTATATACTGCGACGAAACAGGCGGAGACTATTATGACTTTATCAACATCAACGAAGGCCGGCTCGCAG
>JASJGV010000086.1:0-3758 GCA_033791325.1 Desulfobacterales bacterium
CCCCCGCCCGCCAGCCCGACCTCCCCCCCTCCATAAACGAGATCATGCGTCGAAAGTATGGGGCTCGGGGGGGAACGATTATGGCTGAAGGGAACTACACACCGGAAGGCTCGCCCCTGTTGAAGGCTTCACCCGGGGCCGAAAAAATGAGTAGTATTTTCTGGAAGTTTGCCACGCATGCCATTGAAATAGAGGTTGATATCGAAACCGGCATGGTTAAAGTGCTCAAAGTTGTTGCCGCTCACGATGTGGGTAAAGCCATCAATCCGGTTGGCTGCGAACAACAGATTGAAGGAGCAGTGATCATGGGGATTTCAAATACGCTTCTGGAAGAATTTAAAATAGACCGTGGGCGTATCCTGAACGACACGCTGGCAGATTATAAGCTGGCGACCATACAGGATTTACCGGACATTGTTTCGATTCTTGTGGAGTCCCCCCATAAAGAGGCTCCCTACGGCGCAAAGGGGATTGGCGAACCGGCAGCCGCCCCCACAGCTCCGGCCATTGCCAACGCAATTCATAATGCTATCGGTGTCCGAATCAAAGAGCTGCCGATTACACCCGACAAGATTCTGGACGCATTATCCAAAAACCATGATATTTAAGGATCTTGATTTGAACCCATGCAGACCTGTTTCTAACAGGGTTTACCCTTACCAGGGAAGAATAGCTGTTTTAATTTTAACTTACCAATACCTAATCTAAAAGTTCTCACGGAGACGAAACTTCCATGAATCGGTTGAAACCATTTAGTTATTTCGAACCCGCTTCAATTAAAGAGGCCGTTGAAATTCTCACCGAGAAAGAAGAAGCCTTTCCCTTAGCGGGTGGTACGGACCTGCTGGTACGTATGAAAAGAGGGGATATTCATCCGCATGTCTTGGTCAACCTGAAATCCATAGACGCTTTAAGGGTCATTACGATCGAAACGGAGAAGGGTGCCTCCATCGGCGCACTTACTTCGATTGCGGATATTGAAAAATCGCCGGTTATAAAGACGAATTATCCGGTTCTGGCCCAGGCCGCTGGTGTCCTGGGAGCCCCCTCCATTCGCAACCTGGCAACCATCGGCGGTAATGTCGGCCGAGCTTCACCGGCTTCGGATATGGCCCCGGCGCTATCGGTACTTAAGGCCCGGGTCATTGTGGAAGGTCCAAAGGGCAAGAGAGACGTGGGTATGAATGAAATCTTCACCGGACCTGGTAGGACGACACTTTCTAAATCAGAAATCATCAGCTGTTTTTATTTACCTGTGAGTCCTGTCAATACCGGCTCAGCTTATCTGAAATTGGGTCGACGAACGGGTGGGGGAGATTGTGCCCTGGTGGGTGTGGCAGCACTTCTGACGCTGCAAAATGGTTCACCGGAAAACGTTAGAATTGTCTTATCCTCGGTCGGCCCAAAACCGATACGGGCGCATACGGCGGAAGCGTTGTTGAAAAATGGGTCCCTCGATGATCATCATATAAAGGCAGCTGCCAGGGCGGCTTCAGAAGAGGTTAATCCCATAACCGACCTTCGCTGTAGTGCTTCATATAGGAAAAAAATGGTAAGCGTGTTGACATATCGAGCACTTAAGCAGTCATTGCAAAGAGCAAAGGGAGAGCGGTCATAATGAATTTGGTTGTTATAATAAACGGTAAAGCGTGTAAAAAAGAGGTGCAGCCCCAGACGACACTCCTTGAGTTTTTACGACAAACCCTTTATCTGACCGGCACAAAAGAAGGGTGTGGCCTGGGTGACTGTGGTACCTGCATCGTACTTGTAGACGGAAAGCCGGTTAACTCTTGCTTGATGCTTGCGGTCGATGCCGGGGGGCACCAGGTTACCACCATTGAGGGTCTGTCTCAGGGTGGGGACTTAGATCCGGTCCAAAAAGCGTTTATCTCAAAGGGAGCGGTTCAGTGTGGCTTCTGCTCGCCGGCCATGATACTTTCGACAAAGGCCTTATTGGCTGAGAATCCGGATGCCAATGAAGATGAAATCAAACATGGCTTGTCAGGTGTTCTCTGCCGTTGTGGGTCCTATAAAAAAATAATGGAGGCTGTTGAGTCCATCAAAGAATGATCCGTCTGAATGTGATTTTTGTTAATAAACACTAAAAAAAGATATGGTCATGGATAAAAAGATTGTTAAGACCGTCTGCAATATGTGTATGAATCATTGTGGCATCGACGTACACCTTAAGAAGGGTAGAATCACCAAGGTCAGGGGAATGGCCGAACATCCCTTTCACCATCTTTGTCCAAAACCCGCCGCGTATCCAGAGCTGATATACTCAGAAAAACGACTGACGTCCCCTCTAAAAAAAGTAAATGATAGATTCGAAAAAATATCCTGGGATGAAGCATTTACAATCATTACCCATCAACTAACACGTATCAAGAATACATTTGGCCCTCAGGCAGTTGCTGTTTTTTCCGGTAACGGTCTTGCCGTCCGTTCTACACAACCCTTTATTCGACGTTTTGCAGAAGCCTTTGTGACACCCAACTTTGTTACCGGTGGATGGACCTGTTTTTGTGCTCGGCTGGTGGCGTTTAAGCTGACCGTGGGAAGCTTTCCGAACCCGGATTATTCCAAAGAAAATAAATGCATGCTGATATGGGGTAAAGACCCCTCAAAAAGTTCGGCGCCGGAAAATCACGCCATTGATGTGTCACGCAAAAACGGTTCCAAACTCATTGTTGTGGATCCTATGGCGACACATCTGGCCAAAAAAGCCGACATTCATGCTCAGCCCAGACCGGGAACAGACTGCGCCCTGGCACTCGGGCTGCTGAACGTCATTATTGATGAGGATCTTTATGACCAGGGCTTTGTCAAACGATGGACCGTTGGCTTTGACCAGCTGGCTAAAAATGCAAGTGAATATTCTCCTGAGAGAGTTGAATCCATCACCTGGGTACCGGCAGACCTGATCCGAAAGATGGCCCGGACATATGCCCAAAACCGGCCAGCCAGTATTTCCGTCGGGGTTGCGTTGGATCACTCCAGCAACGGTATTCAGACCATGCGGGCCATCGCAGCGCTCATGGCCATTTGCGGAAACCTAGAAGTGCCGGGTGGCCATCTGACCTATCCAAAGGTGCCGCTTAAGAATTTAAGCCTACCGGAGCGGATTGCCGGTATTCCGGGGGTGGGCGACACGTTTCCTCTTTTTACCCAATTCCAGAAACATCAGTCCGGTTCCTGTCTGACGGATATCATGGTTACGGAAAAGCCATACCCCATCAAAGCCCTGGTTGTTATTGGTGGAAACCCCATGGTGAACTGGCCCAATACCAACAAGTTCGAAAAGGCGCTTGAAAAGCTGGACTTTCTTCTGGTTGCAGATATGTTCATGACCGATACGGCCCAAAATGCCGATCTGGTTCTTCCGGCCGCAAGTGACCTTGAGACCGAAGATCTCAGGAGTTCTTATTTTAATCATAACGGTATTCCGCTTTTGGTAAAAACCAACCGGGCTATCGAACCCGTGGGCAATTGCATGGAAGACTGGCGGGTATGGACCGAAGTCGGCAGACGTATGGGATACGGCGAATTTTTCCCATGGGACACTTCAGATGCGCTTTTAGAAGCACTGCTGGCGCCGACAGAATTTAGCCTGGAACAACTCAACAAAAATCCCGGCGGGATCAAATACGGCAAAAAAATATCGCAGTATTATTTGAAAGACGGTTTTAAAACGCCATCCGGAAAAGTCGAGCTGTTTTCGGAAACCATGGCCCGGGAGGGGTATGACCCGGTGCCGA